>DASXQK010000068.1:0-8450 GCA_036493015.1 Dongiaceae bacterium
GCCGCTGGGCACCGCCGTTATTTGACGCACAATCAAGAAGCACCACGCATCTTTAACTGAATTACAACCAGAACCCCTCGCCTGCCGACGCTAATTGACCAGCAACCGGTCGCGTGCCTCGTTTAAACGCGCGGCGAGGTAAGAAGATCCACCATGATCGGGATGGACCTTCATCATCAGGCGATGATGAGCTTCGCGGATATCCGCCACGCTGGCGCCGGGCGACAAGCCCAGGATATCGAATGCTTCCTCGCGGCTCATGGTGCCGGGCGAACTCGGCCCTGCGGATTTTGGTTCTTCCGCGGCGCCGTCATTGCCGCGCCAGCCGGCGTGGAGACGATCGAGATAGGCTTCCAGCACCGGCATGCCCTCGGCGTCATTTGCGCGTAGTTCCTCGAGCAGATCCAGCAGATCGGGCGGCGTCAGGTCGGCCAGACGGCGATCCTTGAACTTGCCCGCCTTGATGCGCCCATCGACGGTGCCGCTGTCGTGATCGAGGCTGACACTGAGATAGCCCGTCTCGATGCCCGACGTCCGGCCGGCCTGTGCGGCGGCGATCCCGGCGGCCAATTGCGACTGACGTCGGCGCCACCAAAAATAGGCGGCCGCCGGAGCGAGCAGGATGACAATGCCGGTCCGGCCGGTGAGGATCAGCAGCAGGAACACGACGACTCCTGCGGCAATTCCCGCATAGCGCAGAAAACGGGCCAGCACTGCCGGATTGACCTGGGCGGCCCAGCGCAGCCCATAAAGCGCCAACGCCAACACCATGACACCCAGCGCGAAATAGGCGGGCATGGTGCTATTTCTTCGCGATCTGACGCGTCAGCAGCAAGGCGTGACCGCCGGTAGCGCGGCTGAAATCCTCCAACGCCTTGCGCCCGCCCGCAGCATAGACGGCAACCGCGCGCAACAGCTCGCGAAGCTGGCGGGCGCTCGCGGCATCGAAGGGGCAGCAGGCCCCGCCGCTGAGCCGGGCGAGTTGCTGAAAGGCAGCCTCCGCCACCGTGTCGTGACCTTCATGAAACAGAAACATGGGCAGGCCCAGTACGCCCAGCTGTCCGGCCAGATCGCAGAGTTCATCAATCGGCTCTTCCGCCGCATCGCCGACGAAGACCAGCGCATTGATCCGCTTTTTTCGGGTCTCGGCCAGGCCGTGTTGCAGCACGCGGCCGATCTGGGTGCGCCCACCCAGGCAGCGCACGCCGGTCATCTGCCGGGTGAGCTTCGCAGAATCGCCGAGCCATTCGCTCGTCACGAACTCGCCGAAGCCGCGATAATAGGCGAGCTGGATGTCCAGCCCGCCGAGAGCCGCCGCTTCGGCGAACATTTCCGCCTGAAGCTCGCAGGCGGCATCCCAGGTGGGCTGGCGGCTGGCCGTGGCATCAAGAGCGAACATCAGCCGGCCGCGCATACCCGGCGCGCGTACCACAGGCAGCGAAGCCAATTTCTTGACGAATTGATCGACGGCGCTGGAAGCGCCTTGTTCCGATTTGGTCTTGTCGGGCAGTTTGCCGCGCTCGCCCATGACTCAGAGGTAGTACAGCCACGGCCCAAGCGCCAGAGGCGCTGACGCATTACTGCTCCACCGGCGGGGCAATGCCGATCGCCTGAAGCAGGGCGCGCACCTCCTGCCGGGCGGCGACATGGGACATGTTCATCGCCGACCCGCCTTTGCCCGTATTCAGATCGAGCAGGGTCAAGCCGCGAGGAAACAGCTCGCGAAAGATAACCCGTTCGGAGAAGCCAGGGGCCAGGCGAAAGCCAATGCGCTTGGCCAACTGGTCCAAGAGCCGGCCGATATCGCGCTTGTTGCGGGCATCGAGGCTGGAGAGACGATTGCGCATCACCACCCAGTCGATAGAACCGCCATCGGTCATGGCGCGGCGCTTGCGCTGCTCCCAGACCGCCTCGGCATAGATGCTGGGGCCTTTGATCTGCTTGCCTTCGCGATCGAGGCGGGCCAGCAGATCGAGATCGAGGAAACTGTCGTTCAGCGGCGTGATCAGGATATCGGCCCGGGCATGGCCAATGCGCGAGAGGCCCGTATCGCTGCCGGGCGTATCGATAACGATAACGTCGTTATCGGCTAGCTCGGCGAGTGCTGCGGCAAGGCGCGCGTGATCTTCGGCCGCCGCCGCGACGGCGGAATCAACGCGGCTCGCCTCGATAGGAATATGCCGCCATAGCCTCAAAGGTAGTTCGCCGGCGGTCGCGCGGCGATTCTCGATATAACGGGTCAATGTGCCCTGGCGGGCGTCGAGATCGATGCTGCCGACGCTGGAGCCTGACTGCAGCAGGGCCACGATCATATGCATGGCGGTGGTCGATTTGCCCGACCCGCCCTTCTCGTTGCCCAGGACGATGATCCGCGGGCGCCGAAACGCGCCCGCGCGGGGCGGCAGGTTCACGCCGCGCGGATCCAGATGGCGGTATCGTGAAAGACCGCACCCCCCTTGGGCGGGCCGGCATCGGCGCTGGTCAGGGTGTTGACGCCGCTGCCCTCCTCGAAGGCGGCGTTGGGCCAGACGCTTTCCACCACCACGACACCGGGCTGCAACCCATCGAAGGGCCGGGCATGCACCACGATGGAGCCGCGCGTATTGCCCAGGCGCACGCGGCTGCCCTCCGCAATGCCGAGCCGGCTGCAATCCTGAGGGTGGATCAGCACCGTCGGCCGGCCTTCGCGGGCAAGCGAACCGGGCGTTTCCGTGAATGTCGAATTGAGAAACTGGCGCGCTGGTGCCGCCACGAGGCGGAAGGGATGCTCGCTGGTCGAATCGTCGATCAACGCCGCCTGATCCGGCAGCACCGGCATGCGGGCGTGATCGATACCCAGCGATTTCCAGTCTGGTTTGAAGCGGAATTTGCCGTCGGGAAAGCCGAAGCCCCTGAGGAAATGCGCTTCCTCGAAAGGCAGTGCGCAGTCGAGCCAGCGGCCCTGATGGAACTCGGAAGGCGGCGGCAGCTTCGAGAGCCGCAGCGTCTCCTCGATGATCTCCCACTCCGTCATCTCGAAGCCGCGATGCTTCCCCCCCAACCGGCGAGCCAGCTCGCAGATCACAAAGTGATTGGGCCGCGCCTCGCCAAGGGGTTCCACCACCTTGCGCGTCAGATGCAGATGGGTGTGGCCCGAGGAGGTGTAGATATCGTCATGTTCCAGGAATGTGGTGGCCGGCAGCACGATATCGGCCATTTTTGCCGTGTCGGTCATGAACTGCTCATGCACACAGGTGAATAGATCGTCGCGCATGAAGCCGGCGCGCACCTTGTTCGTTTCCGGCGCCACCACCATGGGATTGGTATTCTGGATCAGCATCGCCGTCACCGGCGGCCCGTCGCCCAGATCGCGTTTGTCGCCGGTCAGCACCGGGCCGATGCGCGACTGGTCAAGCAGGCGAAGACTGCTGTCACGTACATCATGGCCTTCGATCAGCGACCGATCGAGTTTGTAGAGAGCGCCATTGGCATAAAGCGCGCCGCCGCCGCGATGCTTCCAGGCCCCTGTCACCGCCGGCAGGCAGCTAACGGCGTGCATCTGGGCCGAGCCGTTGCGTGTGCGGGTAAAACCGTAACCGATGCGGATGAAGCTGCGCGGCGTGCGACCGTACATCCGCGCGAACTCAATGATTGTCGCCGCCGGCACCCCGGAGAGGCGCTCCGCCCAGGCGGGATCGCGGCTCTGCAGATGGGCTTCCAGCTCATCGGGCGCATCGGTATAGCGCTGCAAGTATTCGCGGTCGGCGAATCCTTCCTTGAACAGAACATGCATGACCGCGCAGGCGAGCGCCGCGTCCGTACCGGGGCGCGGCATGATGTGCATGTCGGCGACTTCGGCCGTGCCCGTGCGGTAGGGATCGATCACCACCAGCTTCGCGCCGCGGTTCTTCCGCGCCCGGCTGATATGGGTCATCAGATTGACCTGGGTGTGGACGGGGTTGCCGCCCCACACGACGATCAGATCGGAATCGGCAATCTCGCGGGAATCGGCGCCATGGCGCACGCCGGCACCGGCGAACCAGCCGGCATCGGACAGCGCCACGCAAATGGTCGATAGCTGGCGTGAATATCCCAGCGCATGGCGGAACCGTTCGATCCCGTCGCGCTGTACCAGCCCCATGGTGCCCGCGTAGAAATAGGGCCACACCGTCTCTCGTCCGTGGCGGGCTACCGCCTTTTCGAAGGCTTCTGCTGTCTCATCCAGTGCCTGCTCCCAGGTGATGCGCCGGAAGGCCCCGATCCCCTCGCCCTTGGCGCCTACGCGCCGCAGGGGATAAGCGAGCCGGTCCGGGTGATGCTGGCGCTCGGCATAGCGGGCGACCTTGGCGCAGACGACACCCGCCGTGTATGTATTGTCCGCCGAGCCGCGTACCTTGCCGATCCGCGTCGGCGACAAGCGCTCGATATCCAGGGCGCAGGTGCTCGGGCAGTCATGCGGACAAGCGGAATGGACGATATCCATCGGCATCGAAGTGTTCCTGAAGGGTCGACCTGACAGGTCGAATCGAGTGTACCCAGCCTGCCTCTCTGCCGCAACGCAGCCCAAGGCCCAACCGGGCCAGGCGGACGGCAATGCGCCCGCAGGTGGCGCAGCCCCCCAATGCAAGGAAAGGGGGTGACGGCAGCCCGTCGAAGCGGTTAGGGATAGGCCTTCAAATGAGGGCAAACATGGCGGAGTCAGTGGCGACAACCGGGCTGCGCAACATTCCGGGCCGCGCCATCCTCTACATGCTGGCCGGCTCGTTCCTGGTCGTCATACTCGACACCGCGGTCAAGTGGCTGGCCAGGGATTATTCGCCCTTCCAGATAGGCTTCTTGCGCTATGTGATAGGGTTTTTCATCGCCGCCGGAATAGCCCAGCACAATGGCGGGTTGGCTACCCTCAAGACACGGCGCCTGGCGGGGCACCTGACCCGCTCGGTCCTCAACATCGTCACGATGCTGACGTTTTACTATGCACTCCAGCTCATCCCACTAGCGGATGCGATCGCCATCGGATTCGCAACGCCCCTGTTCACCACCGCGTTCTCCGGCCCGCTGCTGAAAGAAAAAGTGGGCATCCGGCGGTGGAGCGCAGTTGCGCTTGGCTTCGGGGGCGTATTGTTGATCGTTCAGCCTTCGGGCCATGGCGTAAACATGGGCGCCATGCTGGCGCTGATTTCGGCGCTGTGCTGGTCGCTGACGCAAATCTCCTCGCGCCAGCTCAGCGGCACGGAGCCCAGCCACACCATCCTGTTCTATTACTCGGTCGCCATCATCCTGGTGCTCGGCGCCTGCATGCCGAAGCTGTGGATCACGCCCCATGGTCTCGACTGGATATGGTTCGGCGTCTGTGGTGTAGCGGGCAGCTTCGGCCAGTACTGCTACAACCAGGCGTTCCGGTATGGCGAGGCCTCGATGGTTTCGCCCTTCGACTACACCGGGCTGGTTTGGGCGACCCTGATGGGCTTTATCGTCTTTGGCGACTTCCCCACGCACTATATCCTCGGCGGCGCCGTGGTGATCATCGCCAGCAGTTTCTACATCGCCAAGCGCGAGGCG
Source organism: Dongiaceae bacterium (assembly GCA_036493015.1). Taxonomy (GTDB): domain Bacteria; phylum Pseudomonadota; class Alphaproteobacteria; order Dongiales; family Dongiaceae; genus DASXQK01. Next base: position 5,542 of record DASXQK010000068.1, read on the forward strand.
CAGCTTCATGCCAGGCGCAATATAGCGCCCATCGCGCCGACGGAGTGAGCATGGCCGTGTCGGCTTCCGGACTTCGTCACGTCCCGGTGAAGGGCGTGCTGTACATGATCGGCGGGGTGTTCTTCCTGTCGGTGATGGATGCCGCGGCCAAATGGCTGACGACCGGCTATCCCATCGCCGAACTCATGTTCCTGGGGCGGTTGCCCGGACCTTTGTTCGCCATCTGCCTGGCGATCGCGAATGGCGGGGTTGCGACTCTGAAAACGCGCAAAATTTTCTGGCATCTGCTGCGCGCGTTCTTTGGCGTGGCGACCATGGGGACGTTTTTCTATGCCCTCAAGCTGCTGCCCCTGGCCGACACCGTTGCGATCTGCTTCGTCGCACCGCTGATTATGTGCGCGCTTTCCGTGCCCCTGCTCGGCGAGAAAATCGGCCCCCGGCGGTGGTCTGCCATCGTCGTCGGTTTTGCCGGCGTCATTGTCATCGTCCAGCCGACCGGCGCCGGGTTTGGCCTCGGCGCGATCCTGGCGATCGCGGCTGCTTTCACCTATGCCCTCTCAATCAATATTTCGCGGCGGATCAGCACGACCGAAACCAGCTACAGCATGCTGTTCTGGTTTTCGATTTTCCTGCTTACGGGCTCGGGGATCGTGGCGCCCTTCGGCTGGGTCACGCCCCAGGGCAATGACATCCTGGTCTTCTGCATCATGGCGTTGGGCGGCACGCTGGGCCAGTTCCTGCTGACCCAGGCCTATCGCTATGGCGAGATTTCGTTCCTGGCGCCGCTGGAATATACCGCGCTGATCTGGGCCGTGCTGTTCGGCGTTCTGTTCTGGCAGGAATTTCCCGGCGCGATCGTGCTGGCCGGCTCGGCGATCATCGTCGCCAGCAACATCTATGTCGTGCATCGTGAGACGCGATTGCGCGGCCGGCGAAGCGATCCAAGCATCTCTGCCGCTCATGTTCCGGAGCCATGACGGAATCGGTTGAAGCTGTCGTCATCGGCGCCGGCGCCGTCGGTCTTGCCGTTGCCCGTGCCCTTGCGATCGCCGGGCGCGAGGTGCTGATCCTGGAAGCGGCGGCGACATTCGGCAGCGAGATCTCCTCGCGCAACAGCGAGGTAATTCATGCCGGGATCTATTATCCGACCGGCAGCCTGAAGGCGCGGTTGTGCCTTTCCGGACGCGAACAGCTCTACGCCTATTGCGCAAGTCATAGCATCGCCCATAAGCGCCTGGGCAAACTGATCGTCGCCAGCGAGCCGGCCCAGATTCCCGCCTTGCAGAAGATCAAAGCGCAGGCGGAAGCCAATGGGGTCGGCGATCTGGAATGGCTAGGCGCCAATGCCGTGCAGGCCATGGAGCCGGCCCTGCAGGCAAGCGCCGCGCTGTTATCGCCTTCAACCGGCATCGTCGACAGCCACGGCCTCATGCTGAGCTATCTGGGCGAGGCGGAGGCGAAGGGTGCGGCGATTGCCTTTCACAGCCCTGTTACGAGTGGCGCCATCGGCGATGATGGATTTCATCTGACTATCGGTGGCGCGACACCGATGCAGCTCGATTGCCGCTATCTGGTGAACGCCGCCGGGCTCGACGCCCAACAGGTCGCACAAAAACTTTCGGGCTTCGATCCCGCGCTGGTGCCGCCGCTCTATCTCGCCAAGGGCAATTATTTCGTGCTGGCCGGGTCCGCACCGTTCGAGCGGCTGGTCTATCCCGTGCCCGAGCATGGCGGGCTTGGCGTTCATCTGACCCTCGATCTTGCCGGGCGGGCGCGATTCGGTCCCGACGTCGAGTGGGTCGGCGGACGCGACTATCGTGTGGAAGCAGAGCGGGCTGCCGTTTTCTATGGCGCCATCCGCCGCTACTGGCCGGGGCTGGAGGATGGCAAGCTTGCGCCCGGCTATTCCGGCATCAGGCCCAAGTTATCGGGGGCCAAAGACCCGGCCGCCGATTTTCTGATCCAGGGTCCGGCCAGCCACCGCATCCCGCGTCTGGTTAACCTTTTCGGCATCGAATCGCCTGGCCTCACCTCATCCCTCGCGCTCGCCGACATGGTGGCAACCGAACTCGCCGATTGAACGGCTATCCACCCCGTCCATAGCTTTGTATCGTCGCCCCGGGGAAGGAGGGCGCGGGATGGCCGAGGTTGGGGCCGGCAGCGAGACTGCGGGGACGACGACGCGGCGGATGGGGCTGGAGCAGGCCCTGACCGAAGCGCGCGGCGCGCATGTCGCTGGACGCCTCGACGAGGCGGCCGCCATCTATCGCCAGATCCTGAGCCAGTTGCCCAACCAGCCCGCTGCCCTCTATCTGCTGGGCGTGGTCGCTCTCCAGCGCAACCAGCTGGCCGAAGCCGTCCGGCTGATCGGCCTGGGCGTAATCGGCGAACCCGGCAATGCCGATGCCTGGGCCTATCTGGGTATCGCGCTTCACCGCGCCGGCAAGCTCGACGACGCGATGGGGGCACTGGAGCGCTGCCTGCTCCTGGCGCCCGATCATCTCGGCTCGAGTTTCGAGCGCGCCATGCTGCTGAACGATTTGGGCCAATCCGATCAGGCACTCGCCGCCTATGACCGGGCGATCGCCCTTGATCCGCGGTTTTTCCCGGCTCAGTTGAACCGCGCCAATCTGCTGTTCCGGATGGACCGTCCCGAACAGGCGGCGGAGGGTTTCCGCGCCGCCAGTGCGTTGAAGCCCGACGATCCGCGCTGTCACAACAATCTTGCCGTCACCCTGCGTTCGCTCGGCCGCCGGGGAGAGGCCCTACGCGCCTTCGAAACTGCACTTCGGCACGATCCGCGATTCCCGGCGGCGGAGACCGGCCGCGGGATCGTGCTGGCAGAACTTGCCCGTTATGAAGAGTCCGTCACCGCCTTCGATCGTGCGCTGGCGATCGACCCCGGCGAT
>DASXQK010000069.1:0-2293 GCA_036493015.1 Dongiaceae bacterium
CCATTCCTGCCCTATATTGGCCGGGTTGCGCTGCATTTCGGGGGATTCGATGCGTTGCCGGCACTTGAAATTGACGGTCATTGGCTTACTCGCCCTGCTGCTGACGGCGGGGTTGGCTTCCTCGCGGGCGAATGCGGCCGATCCGATCCACGTCACCTTCTTGCATTTCAACGATGTCTACGAACTGCTGCCGGAAGCGGGCAAAGGCGGCCTGGCAGAGGCCGCAACGATCGTGCGCAACCAGCGGGCCCGCAATTACAACACCATCGTGACGTTCGGCGGCGATCTGCTGTCGCCCTCTTTCATGTCCGGGCTTACCCGCGGCAGCCAGATGATCGACATGCTGAACGGCATCGGCGTCGATTACGCGACCCTGGGCAATCATGAGTTCGACTTCGGGCCAGTGGTGCTGCGCCAGCGCATGGCGGAATCGCAATTCACCTGGCTGGTCACCAGCGTCAGCGAAGATGACGGCACGCCATTCGGCGGCGCCAATTCGACCGCCATCCGGCGCATCGGACCGATCACCTTCGGCTTCTTCTCCGTGCTGTCGACGGATACATCCACCCGTTCCAATCCCGGCCCCCATGTCCATTTCCTGGCCCCGATCGCGGCAGCCAGCGAAGCGGTCAAGGCACTGCGCGCCCATGGCGTCGATGTGGTGGTGGCGCTGACCCATGAGCCGGTGGCGGCGGACAGGGCGCTGATCGATCAGGTGCCGGGCATCGATCTGGTGCTGGGCGGCGACGATCACGAGCCGATGATGGTGCAGGAGCAAGGCATCTCAATCATCAAGGCCGGCCATGACGCGGAGTTTTTGGCCGTGGTCGATCTGACGGCCGAGAAGAATGAGGGCAAGGTAACGGTGAATGTCGCTTCGCATCTGGTGCCCACCCTGGGCGCCAAGCCGAACGCCAAGCTGTTGGAAAAGATCGCCGGCTATAACGACGATGTCGCCAGGCAGCTGAGCCAGCACATCGCGACCCTCGACAGCGAACTCGACAGCCGCATTGACATGGTTCGTGGTGCTGAAAGCACCATGGGCGACGTGATCGCCGAGGCGCTGCGCCAGGGCACCGGCGCCGATCTGGCCATCATCAATGGCGGCGGCATCCGCGGCGACAAGGTCTATGCCGCCGGCAGCGAGCTGATCCGCAAGGATATTCAGACCGAACTGCCCTTCGCCAATATGGCGGTGGTCATCGAACTGACCGGCCAGCAGATCCAGGCGGCGCTCGAAAACGGCGTCTCGCAAGTTCAGGACAAGGCCGGGCGCTTTCCGCAGGTGGCGGGCCTTGCCTTCTCCTTCAATCCGAAGCGGCCGGTGGGCAAGCGCATCGTCAATGTGACAGTGGCGGGTGCGGCGCTGGATCCCAAGAAGACCTACAAGGTTGCCACCAACGACTACATGTCCTATGGCGGCGACGGCTATTCGATGATGACCAAGGCCAAGCGCCTCGACGGCGCCGGCGAAAAGCTGCTGACCGAGATCGTCAGCGATTATCTTAGCGCCAAAGGCAAGATCACCCAACAGCCCGACGGCCGCATCCGCCAGGTGCAATAGCCCTCAGCGCACCCCGGCGGGCGGCGTGTAGAAAGCGTTGCCCGAGGATGCCAGGGCTTCGCGAATGTCGTTGAGGCTGGGCGTGCTCTTCATTGCCCGCCCGGCGGCTTCATAGGTTGCCTGGCGGTTGTTGCGATAGACGGCATCGGCATTGTCGGCCGCCCAGGCGACCCAGACGGCGGCGATGATGCACCACTCATCGGCCGCTTCCGGCGGAAAGATCCCGTCCACCAGCGCCTTGGCCACGCCCTCGGCGACGCCGATCTGGGCGGGCCCCCAATTCATTTTTTCATGCACCTCGCCGCGCAGATCGGCCTTGCCGGCGAAAAGCGTAATCGGCTTCACCGGTACGTTCGGCTTGAGCACGACCATGAAGGGGATATAGCCCAGCCGCGGTGCCGCGGCGGCGCTGGCAAGCGCCGTTCCCACCGGCCCGGTGCGCAGCCCGATATAGAGATTGATATGGGCGGCGTTGGGGCGCTCGCCCACGAGGGATTCCCCAATATGCATGAACGCTCCCGCTGCCTCGTGACCCGCGCCTATTTTCCGGCGTCCCCTGTTGATTGTTGCCTGCGTCCCGCGCCTGCCGCAACCGTGTAATGCCTCGTGCGGGATTATCTCTTCGGGGGCCCTCGACCCACGGCCATCGGCAGGCTAGCTTGTGCCGCCTTTCATCACACGAAGAACCGCTTGCGATGGCCCGATCTCACAACAAGCTGGCCCCCAACA
>DASXQK010000070.1:0-13615 GCA_036493015.1 Dongiaceae bacterium
CGGGCCGGCGCCGCCAATCGTGCGGGCGATGGAAAATCTGAGACTGGCGCTACGCATGCGGATCTCGCGCGGGCCGCTCAATACCGAGCAGGCGACGGCCGTCGCCGCCGCCCTTGATGCGGCGACGGTCGCGGTGGAGAAGATCTGATGGGTTCGCGCCAGCGATCAGCTTAACGAAACGCCGCTCTCCGCCTCGCGGCCCCAGAGGCGGATCTTGCCCGTGCGCCCGCGCAGTTCATGCTCGCCGAGATCGCGAAACCCGGCGAGCAGCGGGGGCGACGCTTCGCGGCGGGCGGCCTCGACGATCGCATCGCTTGCCAGGATGGCAAGGCCCAGCTGACGCGTCATGTCCTGGATGCGGCTGGCGATATTGACGGTGTCGCCGACAACGGCGAATTCCATGCGCCGCTCGCCGCCGATATCGCCCAGCACCACCTCGCCGTAATGCACGCCGATGCCGATGCGCAGCTCCTCGAGCCCGGCGGATTGGCGATGTGCATTCCAGATGACGATCTGCCTGGCCATTTCGACGGCGCAGGCGATCGCATTGCTGGCGTCCTTCGGTCCGGGGCGCGGCGTGCCGAATGTCGCCATCAGCCCATCACCCAGATATTTGTCCAGGGTCCCGCCATGGGCGAAGACCGCTTCCTCGAAAAACCCGAGAAATTCGCGCAGCAAGCCGATGACTTCCACGCTGCGCAGCCGGGCGCTGATCCGGGTGAAGCCGATCATGTCGACGAACAGAACCGCCACCATCTGGAGGCGCGCGGTATCCAGATCGCCACCGGTCTGCATCAGCTCGTCCACCATGTTGGGCGAGAAATAGCGGGCCAGACTGGCGCGCTTGCGCTCGACCTCGGTCAACTGGCTCTGGAATTCGCGCCGCTCGGTGATATCGCGCAGGAAGGCAGTGAACAGGCGCCGGCCGCGCAGTTGCACGGCGCTCACCGCCATCTCTATGGGGAACATTCTGCCATCGGCGTGAAGCGCCACCGTCTCCACCCGGCGGCCGAGCATGCGGGATTCGCCTGAGGTCAGGTAACGATTCAGCCCCTCGATATGCCCTTCGCGATAGGTGGGCGGGATAATGACCTCGTGCAACGGCCGTTCGACCACCTCGTTCAGCCGGTGGCCGAACATGCGCTCGGCCGCCGGATTGAACTCGATGATCCTGCCCTCCTCGTCGATGGAGACGATGGCGTCGAGCGCGCCGGAGACGACAGCGCGTGCGCGTGCCTCGCTCTCCTGCAGCCGCGCTTCCATCTCCTTGCGCCGGGTGATGTCGCGCAAGCCGCCGACAATGCGCCGCGGGCCGCCCTCGCCATAGGTGATCAGGCCACGCAGGATCAGCCAGCGGCTGCCCTGTCCCTTATCATGGGTGCGGCATTCGAACTCGAACTTGGCGCGGCGGCGCTCGATGCGCTCGGCAATGCCGGCACGAAGCGCCTCGGCATCCTGCGGCAACAGATGCGGGTAGAGCGCTGCCATGCTGCCCTTGAGCACACCGTCATCCAGGTTCAGGATTTCGTGCAGGCGTGGCGAGAAATAGGCTTCGGCCCTCGCGATGTCCCAATCCCACAGCCCGTCGTTGGCACCGCGCGCCGCCATGGCATAACGCTCTTCGCTGACGCGCAGCCGCTCGCCGGCGCGACCGCGCTCGACGGCACCGGCGATCAGCGCCCCTGCCGTTTTCAGGACATCGATTTCCAGCGGACTCCACACCCGGTCCTGCCGGCAATCGTCAAACCCCAGGAACCCCCACCAGAGCGTACCCAGCATGATGGGCACCGAGACGAAGGCGACGGTGCCGTGCTCGATGAATACCTGGCGGGCATAGCCGCTCAGCTCGCGCAACGTAGCCTGCACGACCTCGCCGCGCTGGCGGCGGCGCGACCATTCACCAAGCTCACCGGGCCTGTCTTCATCGGCAAGGTTCATGTCCTGATAGCGCGGATCGCTGGAGAGCGATGCCAGCCCCGGCTCCGCCCAGTCATAGCGGCAACTCTGCACCAGATTGCCCTGCGGCCCGTCATGGACCTCGAATAGGGTCACGCGGCTGACCTCGGTTGCGTGACCCAGTCGGTCGAGCAATTCGGGGATGCCGCTGCGCCAATCGGGTGCTGCGATGATCTGGGTTGCCGCATAGCCGATGGCATCCAGCATCGCGGTGCGGCGCGCGAGTTCGTCGAGACCTTCCTTCGCCCTTTCCTTCATCTCGTTCATGGTGCTGTTTGCCGATCGGGTTTCGTGCCGCGGATAATCAACAGCAATGCCACGGCCAGCATCAGGGCCGCCAGCAGGAACGGCGTGCCCGGCAGATGCAAGCTGCGCGCCGGATCGATGGCGAAGGAGAAAGATAAAGTGAACAGGCTGGGGCCGATCATGCCGGCAATGCCGGTCAGACTGCCATTGGCACCCTGCAGCTTACCCTGCTCCAAAGGGCCGACCAGGCCGCTCATCAGACCCTGGGTTGCGGGATTGGCGAGACCCCAGAGCGACATCAGGGGAACGCCAATCAGAAACCAGGCCCCGTTGGGGGCCATACCGTAAAGCGCAAAGCCAAGCGCACCGAAGAAGAGGCCAATCATCAGCGCCCGGCGTTCGCCAAACCAGCCAACCGCCTGGCTGACCAGCCCGACCTGGACGATCATGGAGCAAACGCCCACGCCCGCCAGCGTCAGACCGACGGCCCCTTCCGTCCAGCCATAGCGATATCCGGCATAGAGAACGAATGTGCTGGGCAGAACCACATGGGCGAGCTGCCCCAGAAAATAAACGACCGACAATCCCGAAAGCTCAGGATGCGAGCGCAGCAGCACTAGCGATGCCACCGGGTTGGCGCGGCGCCAACGGAAGGGCGAGCGGCGATCCTTGGCCAGGCTTTCCGGCAAGACGAAAAAACCATAGGCGAAATTGGCGAGGCTGAGCGCGCCGGCAACCCAGAACGGCAATCGCGGATCGATCTCGCCCACCAGGCCGCCCACCGCGGGGCCGATCACGAAGCCGAGACCGAAGGCTGCCCCCAGAATGCCGTAGCGACCGGCGCGTTTTTCCGGCGGCGTCACATCGGCGATGTAGGCAAAGGCGGTGGAGATGCTGGCCGCGGTGGCGCCGGAGATGAGACGCCCGAACAGCAACCAGCCAAGACTGGGCGCCCAAGCCATGACGAAATAGTCGAGCCCCTCGCCCAGATTGGACAACAAGATGATCGGCCGGCGGCCGAACCGGTCCGACAGTGCGCCCTGGATCGGCGAAAAGACAAACTGCATGGCTGCCCAAGCCGTGCCGATCAGGCCAAAGATCACCGCCGCTTTCGCATTGTCGCCGGCCAGGAAGTTCACCACCAGCCGCGGCCAGACCGGAATGATGATGCCGAGCGAGAGCATATCCAGCAGGATGGTGATGAAGATGAAGACCATGGCCGCCTGACGCGGCTGGCCGGTCACGCCATCCGCTGTCATGGGAACGATGATTCCTCAGGCATGGCTGACAGGCTTCCAGAGGGGCGGGCGAGAGCGGCGATACTGCGGCGGACAAAAAGCCTCGCCACCCAGATGGTCGGCCGCATGCCAGCCCCAGCGCGGATCGTCGAGAAAGCCGCGGGCAAGGGCCACCATATCGGCCTTGCCGCTGGCGACGATGTCTTCGGCCTGGTCGAAATCGCTGATCAGGCCCACGGCCTGGGTCAAGATTCGCGCCCTTTGCTTGACGGTTGCCGCGAGCGGCACCTGATAGCCGGGCCCAAGGGGAATGTTTGCCTTGGGTACCCCGGCACCGGAAGAGATGCAGACATAGTCAAGACCCAACTTGCGCAACTCGCCGGCGAAGATCGCCGCATCGTCGACCGTCCAGCCGCCTTCGACCCAGTCGGTGCCGTTCATGCGCGCGCCCAGCGCGATGCTTGGAGGCAGCGCCTCGCGTAGCGCGCGGGCGATGGCGAGGGGAAAGCGCATCCGGTTCTCGATGCTGCCGCCATAGGAATCGGTGCGCTTGTTGACGAGCGGCGTCAGGAATTCATGGACCAGATAGCCATGGGCGCCATGAAGCTCAACCAAGTCGAAGCCGATCCGCGCGGCGCGCTTTGCCGCCGCGGCGAACGCCTCGATCACTGTTCGCATGCCGGCCTCGTCCAGCGCTTCGGGCGTATGCCAGCCCTCGTCGAAGGGCAATGCGGACGGCGCCACGGTCGCCCAGGGATTTTCACCGGCGCGCAGCGGACCGGTGCGCGGTGCCCAGGGAATATGGGTGGAGGCCTTGCGCCCGGCATGGGCAAGCTGGATGCCGAAACGCGCCGGCCCGGCGGAGCGGCGCGCAATTGCCATCACATGGGCCAAGGCCGCCTCGTTGGCATCGGAATAGAGGCCAAGACAGCCATGGCTAATGCGGCCACGCGCCTCCACGCCCGTCGCTTCGACGATCACAAGCCCCGCTCCGGAAAGCCCGAGCGAGGCCAGGTGCTGGATATGCCAGTCGGTCGCCGATCCGTCCTCGGCGCTGTACTGGCACATGGGCGAAACCGCGATGCGGTTGGGCAGTTCGATCGGGCCAAGCTGAAGCGGTGAAAAAAGCTGACTGGGCATCGAATGGTTTCCCTGACTGGCGGATTATCGAGTCGTGGCGCGGCGAGACTGGGGCCGCGGGCGATCCTAGCCATCAAGGCTCCGCTTGCAAGAGTGCGGCGAGCAGGCCCGGGCAGGACCAGACCAAATACATTGCGGCGGAAACAAGGCATTTGCGCTGACAGGTCCCCTCGCCGCGCAGGATCAGGCCGGCACGCCCGTGATTTGGTTACGCTACAACCAACGGGAGACACATCATGCGCCACCTGCGAAATATCGCCGCCTCACTGATCCTGGCGGCATCGCTGGCCGGCTGTGTTTATGGCGGCGGCTACGGCCATCACGGCGGCTATGGTTACGGGGGCGGTTATGGCTATGGCGGCGGCTATAGCTATGGCGGCGGCTATAATGGCGGCTACCACCATCACTACAACGGCTGGTAAGCGCTACGCCTCTGCCTTGATGGCCCGCCTGGGCCGGCCGCTTGCGCGGCGGCTCAGGCGGCCTTCACCACCCGTAGATTCGGCCGCCTGGAGAACCCGGCATAAAGTACGGGGATCATCACCAGCGTGAAGGCGGTCGAGGTTACCAAACCGCCGATCACCGCGATCGCCAGCGGCCGCTCCATTTCTGAGCCGGTTCCAAAACCAAGCGCTAGCGGCAGCAACGCACCGATAGCGGCGAAGGCCGTCATCAGGATCGGCCTGAGGCGCTCCGTGCCGGCACCGATCAGCGCTTCATGGACCGTGGCACCTTCACCACGCCGCCGGTTGGCGGAATCCATCAGCAGGATGCCGTTGCGCACCACGATGCCGACGAGCAGCAGCAGCCCCATGAACGAGGAGACGTTTATGGACGTATCCGTCAGCCAGAGTGCGAGCACGACACCGATCGGCGCCAGCGGAATGGTCGCCAGAATCACCAGCGGCAGGCGGAAGGAATTGAACGTCGCCAACAGCACGAAAAAGACCAGCACCACGGCGATGGCCAGCACTGTAGCAAACTCCCGGAACGATGCCTGCTGCGCCTGATAGGCGCCGCCCAGTTCGATGCGATAGCCCGGGGGCAGCGGCACACCGGCTATCACCTTTTGCACCTCGGGAATGACTTCCGACAGGTTGGCGTCCTCGATGCCGGCGGTCACCAGCAGCATGCGCGCGCCATTGCGCTCGAATACCTCGCTGGCCGTGGAAGGTTCGCCGATGGAGGCGAGCGCGGAAAGGGGGATGAGGCCATCCTGGCCGGGTAACACGATATCCTTCAGCGCCACATCCGGTGCGTTGCCGGCCAGGCGAACGCGCACGGGAATCGTCGACTCGCGATATCTCACGCTGCCCGCCGGCAGGCCGTCGATGGCGGCGCTCAATCCTTCGGAAAGCTGGCTGAGACTGAGCCCGCCGGTTCCCTGCAGGTTCGGCGCCACGCGGATCGTTTCGTTGCCGTCGACGATGCCATCATATGTATCCACCACGCCGGGAATCTTGCCCAATTCGTCCGTCAGGCGATTGGCAATTGCCATCAGGTTCTCCTGATCGACGCCGTAGATCGCCAGCTGGACCGGCTCGGGCGCGCCCGATAAGTCGTTTAGCTGGTCTTCCAGCAGTTGATGGAACTCGAAATCGGAACCGGGCGCCTGTTCGGCGATAGCTTTGCGGATGCGATCGGCCACCTGTTCGTATTCGTCGCTCGCCTCGCGCTTCAGCGAGATGCGGATGGTACCGGCGCTTTGCGGCGTCAACTCATAGCCGTCGGTATCGACGCCGGTCAGCCGGCCTTCATACTCGACGGCGGGATCGGCCATGATGGTCTGCTCGAAGCCGCGAACGATGCGGTCAGTCTCCGCCAGCGAGGTCCCAGGAGGAAGCTGATAGATGATCTCGAACTCGCCCTCCTCGAGGCCCGGCAGGAAATCGCTCTCCAGCCGCGTGAACAGAAGCACGGTCGCCGCCAGCACCACGACCGCGCCCAGATAGACCGCCGGCCGGTGCATCAGCGACCAGCTGAGCAGGCGGGCATACCAGGGCTCCAGCGCCACCAGCCCGGCGCGATGGGCCCGGCGCGAGCGCAGGAAGATATCGGTCAGGATCGGCGCCACGACCAGTGACAGGAAGATCGAGATGATCAGGGCAGTGCCGAGCGTGATCGCCAGCGCCCGGAAGAAGAATCCCGGGATGCCCGTCAGCAGGATCAGCGGCAGGAAGACGACGACATTGGCGGCGGTAGAGGCGATCAAAGGTTTGGCGATGCGCCCGGTGGCGCGCATGATCGCCGGACCGCGCTCGCTTTGCGGCGATTGCGCCAGCTCACGGGCGATGGATTCGATCACCACTATCACCTCGTCGATGATCAGGCCGACGGCGATGGCAAGGCCGCCGATGCTCATCAGGTTCAGTGACATGCCGGCCCGGTCGATCACCAGGATGGTCATCGCCATGGCGACGGGGATGATGGCGCCCGCCACGATCGTCATGCCGAAGCTTCTGAGGAAAATGTAGATGATCACCAGAGCCAGGAAGGCGCCGAGCAGGATGGAGTCGCGCAGCGAGTTCTGCGAGGCGACGATCAGCCGGGTCTGATCCCAGTACTTGGTGATATGGGCATCGGCAGGCAGCACCGAGGCTAGTTGAGGGATGCGCGCTTCCAGCTCGCGCTCCAGCGTCACGGTATCGGCGCCGATGATCGGAAAGGCGCTCAGGATCACCGCGGGCACAGTCCCGAAGGATGCCTGCTGGCCGGTCGGAACATCGCCTACGGCGATCTTGCCGAGGTTGGCCAAGGCCACGAACTGGTCCGCCTTGCGGTCGAAGATGGCGACCTTGCCCAGGGATTCGAGATCGCCGATCGCTTCGCCCGCAAAGATCACGCTTCGCTTGCCACCGCGATCGATATTGCCGATCGCGTCCACTGCATTGGCGTCGCGGAGCGCCGCAGCCACGTCGGCGGCGCTCAAGCCGGCCGCAGCCACTGCCTTGGGATCGAGGTCGATTGTGTAGGCAAGGTCCGGGCCGGCAAACAGCGTGACGCGGCCCAGCCCCTTGATGCCGGTAAAGACCGGGACAACCTGCTGCTCCAGCAGATGGCGCAGCTCGCCCTGCGAGACGGAGCTCGCCGTGATCCCGTACTGCACCGCCGGCTCCATATTGGGATGCTGGATGACGGTGACGATGTTGGTAACCGCGGGCAAAGAGGGCCGGATGGCAGCGACGACGGCCTGGACATTCTGCAGATCGAGCCTGGGATCGCTGTTGGGATCGAAATCGAGTTCAATCTCCACGGCGCCCTGGTTGGAGAGCGTGCGCATATTTCGCACCGACAGCGACTGGAGTGCCTGCTCCAGGGGATGGGTCACCTGGCTCAACACTTCTTCGGGCGGCAGATCGCCGACACTGGCGAACACCTCGATCCGCGAGAGAGAGACTTGCGGGAAGATGCTTTGCGGAGCCGTCAGATAGGCCCAGACACCCAGCGCTGCGATAGCCGCGACCAGGAACAGCAGCGGCTTGCGCGCTCGCTGCACGATCGACCAAGCAGTGAACATCCCTTTGATCCCCCCTTGGATTAATGGGCCGGCCGGCGAGGATAGGCGAAGACCGCGCCCTCCACCGACAATAGAACCGCATCGCCGGGATGCGGACTGTCATAGCCCGGCACGCGCGCAATGATCGGCGTCGCCACGTTGCCATCGTTCAACGTCAGATTGACGCTGGCATCGTGGCCGTAATAGTTCACCTCGCGCACGCGCGCATGAATACCGGACGCGGCATTGTGCGCCGCCGTCAAGCGGATCTGCTCGGGACGCAGCAGTACTTCAACCGGCCCGTCGGCGACCGGGGCGGCGAGAGCCAGCTCGCCGAGGCTGCATGTCGCAACACCGGCGCGAACCGTGCCGGGCAGCAGCACCGCTTCGCCCACGAACTGCGCCAACGCCGGATCTGCGGGCAGGCGATAAAGCGTTTCCGGGCTGGCGATCTGCACCAGCCGGCCGCCCCACAGAACGGCGACGCGATGGCCCATGGAGAGCGCCTCCGGCTGGTCGTGGGTGACCAGCAGCGCCGTGGCGCCGACGGCGGCGAGCGCGCTGGCAACGGCCTGGCGCGTTTCCGCCCGCAATCCGGCATCGAGCGAGGAGAACGGCTCGTCCAGCAGAACCAGCCCCGGTGAGGGCGCCAGGGCTCGGGCGACCGAGATGCGCTGTTGTTCGCCACCCGACAGCGCTTGCGGCGCGCGATCGGCATAGCTCGCCGGCAGCCCTACCAGCTCCAGCAGCTCTGCCACGCGATGGCGCGCCTTGCGCTGGCTGCGCGGCAGGCCGAAGACGATGTTGTCGGCGACCGAGAGATGGGGAAACAGCCCGCCTTCCTGCGCCACATAGCCGACATGGCGCTGCTCGGGTGCGACATGGCGGCTGCGTTCCGAGACGATGTCATCCCCGATCCGGATCGTTCCGCCATCGGCGCGCTCGAAACCGCAGACCAGACGCAACAGGGTCGTCTTCCCGCTGCCCGACGGGCCCAGGATGGCGACCAGGCTGCCGGAGGCGACATTCAGATCAACTTCGCGCAGCACCGTGTTCGGCCCGAAGCTCTTGCTCAATCCGGTGATAATGAGTTCGGTCATGACGAGGCCAGAACGTTGGAGCGGCCGAACAATGTAGCCAACACCCAGGAGGAGGCCAGCGAGATGGTGACCAGCAACGCGGCATAGGGGGCGGCGGCGGCGAAAGCGACGCTGGATGTGTCGACCCAGATCTGGGTCGCAAGCGTCTTGGTTCCGATGGGCGCCAGCAGCAGCGTTGTAGTGAGTTCGGTGACGACCGAGATGAAGACCATGGCGCCGCCGGCGCCAAGGCCCGGTGCCGCCAGCGGCAGCACGACCCGCCAGGCGGTTTCCAGCCAGCCGATGCCAAGCGCACGCGCGCTTTCTTCCAGCCTCGGCTGTGCCTGCACGAAGGCGGCCCGCACGCTGACCAAAGCCAGCGGCAGGAACAGGATGGCATAGGCGATCACCAGCAGGGCGGCCGTCTGATAGAGCGGATTCAACGTGTGAACGGCGAGCGCCACGATGGCCAGCGCGATCACGATGCCCGGCACCCCCTGGGCCAGATAGGCTGAGCGTTCCAACAATGTGACCAGCGGGCCACGGTAATGGGTGGCAAGGAAACCCAGCGGCAGCGCCAGCAACGTCGTGACGATGGCCCCGGCTATCCCATAGCCCAGCGAGGCGACCGTCGCCGATATCAGCAAGGCGGGTGAGACCTGGGCGGGCGTGATGGCGGCCGCCCCTTCCTGGGTCAGCCAATAGGCGATGGTCGCGAGCGGCACGCCGATTGTCGTTGCTGCCAGTATCGCAAATCCCGCCAGGACGGCCGGCTTCGCTTCGCGCAATTCATAACGCGAGGAGCGGCGCAGCGTGCCGCGTCCGATGCGGCCAAATTGGGCTGCACCCCTCACCTTCATCTCGGCGGCAAGGCAGACCAGGCAGAGCAGAATAAGCACGCCCGCCAGCAGCGAGGCGCCGGGGCCGTTGAAGCTGACGCGATACTCCGCGTAGATCTCGGTGGTGAAGGTGCGATAGCGCAGCAGGCCAAAGGCGCCGAACTCGGCCAGCACATCGAGGGTGACCAGCAGCATGCCGCCCAGGAGAGACGGGCGAAGCTGGGGCAGTACCACGCGATGGAAGCGCTGCCAGGGTCCGCAACCAAGCGAGCGTGCCGTTTCTTCGAGCGAGGGATCCATGCCGCGCAGCGCTGCTGCCACCGGCAGATAGACCAATGGAAAATAGGCGCTGGTCACAACCAGAAGCGCGCCCCAGAAATCCTGCAGCGCCGGGCTCAGCGATACCCAGGCATAGCTGGAGACGAAGGCCGGAATCGCGAGCGGCACCACCGCCAGCACGCTCCAAAGGCGGCGGCCGGGAAGATCGGTGCGCTCCACAAACCAGGCTGCGGCCGTGCCGATGACCGCACAGCAGAGCGCCGTGGCGACGGAGATGGCCAGTGTGTGCAGAAGCAGTTCGCCGACGAGCGGGCGAAACAGCAGCCTGATAGCGGACTTCAGCCCGACGCCGAAAGCCTGAACCGCCATCGATCCCAGCGGCAGCAAGACCAGCAAACCGGCAACGGCCGCAGCGATGAGAAGACCCGCCGGCGGCCGTTGGCGCGAAAAGGCGAAGGGCGCGAGCCTGACGCCGATGCTGGGGGAATGATCGCTCAGAGCAGCCCAGCCTCTTGCATCAGTTCGCCAACGCTTGAATCGTCGCCAAGTTTGGTTGCGTCAAGCGCTGGCGGCTCCAGTTCGTTGAACGGTTTCAATACGGGATCGGGAGAAACACCGGAACGTAGCGGATACTCGAAATTGACCTTGCCCTTGGCCAGCAATTGCTGGGCACGTTCGCTGACGAGGTAGGCTGCGAACTTCTGCGCCGCCGAGGGATAAGGTGCGGATTTCAGCACCGCCACGCCGGAGATGTTGACCACAGCACCTGGATCGCCATGGCCGAAGTAGTAGAGCTTGCTTTTGGTGTTGGCCGCGCCTTGCTCCTGCATCAAGCGGTCCCAGTAGTAGTTGTTGATGAGGCCGGTAGCCACACGGCCACCCTCGACCGCCGCCGCCACCGCTTCGTCATCCTCGAAGATCTGCGCATTCGCCTTCAGCCCCTTGAGCCAGGCCAAAGCCGCATCCTTGCCCTTGAGCGCGATGACCGCACCAACAACCGGCAGGAAATCGGCATCTGTCGGGGCGATGGCGATCTTGTCCTTCCAGGCGGGGTCGGCGAAATCGAGCAACGATTTCGGCAGGTCAGCTTCCTTGATCACGCCCGGGTTATAGGCGAGCACGTTCTGGCGGGCCAGCACGGCAAGCCATTTGCCGAGGGGCGAGTTGTAGCGGGCCGGCACGTTGCCGAGCGCGTCGGGCGCGATGTCGGCGAGCAAGCCCTTCCCTTCCAGCAGCATTAGATCAGGTGTGTTCTCGGTAAAATAAACATCGGCCGGGGAATCCTTCCCCTCTTCTATCAGCTGGTTCGCCACTTCCGGGCCTTCGCCGGCATGAACCCGCACCTTGATGCCCGTGACCTGTTCGAAATCGGCGATGAGGGCATCCACGGTCTGCGGATGCTGGCCGCTATAAAGCGTGAGCGTCTGGGTTTGGGCGCCGGCGGGCATCGATCCCGTCATCCAGAAACCGAGAGAAGCAGCAATCAGGCCAAGAACAGCGAGACGCAAGCGATACCTCCGGGCAATGACGACGCGGCGAAGCGGCGGTAACATACCGTCGCTAGTTGCAACTCATTCGCAATGGCGCTGACCAATAGCAGGATTTCGAGCCACGGGTCAACGCTAATGAAAATGACTCGCAACTGACCGCTGATATCGCCTCTGGATGCGATGGGGCGCCTCGCCCATCGCTTGTCAGATCAACCGCGACCCGATCAAACTCGCCCCGCCACAGAGCAAGTGTTCAAGGCACGAGGTAATCGATGTACATTCCCCCGCATTTCAAGGAAGAGCAGCTGCCCTTGCTGCACGAGGCGATCCGCAGCAGCCGCCTGGCGAGCCTGGTCACCATGACGGCGGGTGGACTGGTGGCGAGTCACGTTCCCCTGCATTTCGATCCGGAGCCGGCACCCCATGGCACCCTGCGTGGCCATGTCGCCCGCGCCAACACGCAATGGCGCGACAGCAACAGCGAGGTCGAGGGGCTGGCGATCTTCATGGGGCCTGAGGCCTATATCTCCCCCGCCTGGTATCCCAGCAAACAAGCCGACGGCAAGGTGGTCCCCACCTGGAATTATGTCGCGGTTCATGCGTACGGCCTGGTGTCGTTCTTCGACGATGCGGACCGCCTGCTGGCGCTGGTGACGGCGCTGACGCGCCAGCACGAGGGCAAGCGGGCCGATCCCTGGGCCGTCAGCGACGCGCCGGCGGATTACATCCGCGCGCGGCTCAAAGGCATCGTCGGTTTCGACATGCCGATCACTCGCCTGGAAGGCAAATGGAAGATGAGTCAGAACCAGCCGGCCGACAATCGTCTGGGAGCCGAAGAGGGGTTGCGCCGCGAGGGCGGCAATGCGGAAACGACCGTGGCCGCAGTCATGGAGCAGACGCGAAAAAGCTAGGCGACGAGGCGCCGGGCCAGGGCTTCCAAGGTGGTCTGTGCCACCCGGTGGGTCGTAGGCGCGAGATCCAGCGGCTTCAGCAACATCTTGATGCTCATCTCATGGGGAAAGTAGTTGCTGATCACGTGCTTGCAGCGCCGGCGTGCCTTGCGATATACGGCACGGGTTGCCCGCTCGCCGGGGTGCCGTGCCTCATAGATATGCTTGAAGGCCAGATAGCCATCGTCATCGCGGATCATCTTCAACCGGCGCCAGAGTGCAAGCGCGATGCGCGCCCGACCCGGCTCCTCCCGGTCGCGGTAGCGGCAGAAATAACGGTAGAAGTGCTTGTAGTGCCGCACCTCATCCTCGGCGATGAAGGCGGCGAGTTCGCGCAATACCGGTTCCGGGCTGAGCCGGCTGAGCGTCGTGTAATAGCTTGCCGTCCCCATTTCGACGACGCAACGCGAGGCCATCTCCAGCGCCTTGGTCGCTTCCAGCGCCTCGGTCTTGCAGGTAATCGAAAACTCCTCAAAGAACAGGCGATGGGTTCCCACCCAGTCGAATGACGGCCAGGCCGTTTCGACATAGCGGCGCAGCGCATGGCCATGCTGCAGCTCTTCATGCTGCCAATGACGGTCCAGCCAATCGCCGACCTCCTGCTCGCTGGAGAATCGCTCCAGCAGGTTGCGCGCATAGATGTCGGTAGCGATTTCCACGAACGATGCCGAAGCAACCAGAAGAAGAAGTTCTTCTTCAGCGGCGACGACCCTACTCTCTATCTTGTCCCAAGGAATATCGTCCAGCGTCCAGCGCTGATGCCTGGCAGACCCGTTCTCAATCTCGGGCGTTAGCAGCATTATCGCCCACCCCTCGCTTACACCGCCGCCGAAACCCAGAGTTCGACCGCAGCATATCATCTCAGAGTTGCAGCAACTGGCAAGGGCCAGCAAGGGGGAAGC
>DASXQK010000071.1:0-4869 GCA_036493015.1 Dongiaceae bacterium
GCAACCGCAAGCGCGAGCGCCGCTGGGTCATCTATGCCGGCGAGGTCGAGGCCTCCCGGGTGCCGCCGGAATGGAATGGCTGGCTGCATGGTTCCCAGGCGGAGCCGCCCAAGGCGGATGCGCTGCGGTATCCCTGGCAAAAAGAACACCTGCCGAACCTGACGGGTACGCCACTCGCCTATCGGCCGCCGGGACATACGCTGGCGGGCGGTCATCGCGCGCCGGCAACCGGCGACTATCAGCCCTGGACGCCGGAATAGGCGGAACAAGGAAGAGCGGGCCGGATGCAGCGCAGTGTCGTTGAGACCATCATCGGGGCCGTCGTCCTCGTCGTCGCGGGCCTGTTCCTCTATTTCACCTATTCCAGCGGCTACCAGCGCGTCGATGGTTACGACGTGATGGCAAAGTTCAACCGCGTCGACGGGCTTTCGCTGGGCAGTGACGTGCGCCTCAGCGGCATCGTCGTCGGCAAGGTCGTCAGGGAACAGATCGATCCGGCAACATATCTCGCCATCATCCATCTGCGCATCGACAGCAAGATCAAGCTGCCGCTGGATACCGCCGCCAAGATCACCGCAGACGGGCTGCTGGGCAGTAATTATGTGGCGCTGGAGCCGGGCGGCGACGACAAGATGATTGCCGATGGCGGCGAGATCACCGCAACCCAGGATCCGGTGAATATCGTCGATCTGGTTGGGCGCTTCATCTTCGGCGGGCCCAGCACCGGCAAGGCATCGGGCGGACAATCGGGCAGTCAATCGGGCCAGACCGGTTCGCAACCGGCGGTCAATCCCCAGCCGTCCAATTCGCAGCAGCAGACCACGCCCTGAAGCGGGCTGGCACAGGCCGAGTCTGACGACATGACCCGCGGCAAGACGGACCCCGAATTTCCCGTTTGGCGCCAGCCGGATGGCAAGCCGCTTTCCTGCGTGGAGAAGATCAAGGTGCTGAACGAAAACCTGGCGGAGATCCGCCAGCTGGCCCAGGACGCGCTGGAGGATGGGTTGCTGATGGGCGGATCGGAAGACCAGCTTCGTTCCGTGCTGCGCGATCTGATCGACGGCCTGAAGAACCCTTATCGCAAAGAGAGCTGATGCGCGCGTTGCCGAAACTCTTGCTCGCCGCCTTACTGACGATTGCGAGCGCGCCGGCAAATGCCAATCCGATGAAATTCGTGGTGCTGCGCGGGCTGGACAAGATCACCGCCCACGTCTCCACCTTCACCGCGCCCATCGATCAGACAGTCAATTTCGGTGCCCTGCAGATCACCGCCCGCTCCTGCGACAAGCGGCCGCCGGAAGAGGTGCCGGAGAGTGCGGCCTTTCTCGAGATCGTCGAGGCCCGCCCGGGCGAAACCCCGCAAAAGCTCTTCAGCGGCTGGATGTTCGCCTCTACCCCCGCGCTCTCGGCGCTGGAGAATCCGATCTACGATCTCTGGGTGCTGGACTGCACGAACGATGCCAGCGTGCCGGCGGGAACCTCGCCGTAGAATTGGGCGGGAGCGGCAATCGCTGCGGCGAGCAGCCGGCGGTATTCGCTTCGCGCGATCTCGACAGTGCCGAACTGCGCCAGATGCTGGGTGATGAACTGGGTATCGAGCAGGCGAAAGCCGCCCAGCTTCAGTCGCATCACCAAGTGGACCAGCGCCACCTTGCTGGCATCACGCTCGCGGCTGAACATGCTTTCCCCGAAGAAAGCGCCGCCCAGCGCAATCCCGTAGAGCCCGCCCACCAGCTCGCCCTTGCGCCGGCATTCCACGCTATGGCCATAGCCCAGCGCGAAAAGCTGGTGGGTCAGGCGCCGGATCGGCCCGTTGATCCAGGTCTCGCTGCGGCCGAAATCGGGTGCGGCGCAGAGCTGCACGATCGCTTCGAAATCGGTATCGCAGGTGACCTCGAAACGCTGCTGGCGCACGGTGCGCGCCAGGCGGCGCGGCAAATGGAAATTGTCGAAGGGCAGGATTCCACGCTGCTCGGGATCGACCCAATAGATCTCGTTGTCGTCTCGCCGCTCCGCCATGGGAAAGATGCCGAGCGCATAGGCGCGCAGCAGCATCTGGGCAGTTATTTCGTGGACCGGGGGACGCGGGCGCTGGGACGTCGCGGCTCTCCTCGATAGCGATACTCAGCCGGCGACGAATCGCTCCAGCCAGCGGATATCGTAGTCTCCGTTGATGAAATCCGGCGCGGCAATTATGCGCCGATGCAGGGCGATGTTGCTCTTGATTCCGCCGACGAAGATCTCCTCGAGCGCGCGACGAAGGCGCATCAGGCATTCATTGCGCGTCTTGCCATGGACGACGAGCTTGGCAATCAGGCTGTCGTAATGCGATGGCACGCGAGAGCCGGCGTAGAGCGCTGAATCGACGCGCACGCCAAGGCCGCCCGGGGCATGGAAATCCGTAACCAGGCCCGGTGAAGGCAGGAAGGTATCGGGATCCTCGGCATTGATGCGGCATTCGATGGCATGGCCGAGAAACGAGATATCGGACTGGGCGAAGCCCAGCGGAGCGCCAGTCGCGACCCGAATCTGTTCGCGTACCAGGTCGATATCCGTGATCATTTCGGAGATCGGATGTTCCACCTGTAGGCGCGTGTTCATCTCGATGAAATAGAAGTCGCCGTCCTGGAACAGGAATTCAACCGTGCCGACGCTCTGATAGCCGAGCTTCTTCATGGCGGCGACCACGGTATCGCCGATCCTGGCGCGCTGGGCGGCGTTCAGTGCCGGCGATAGCGCCTCTTCCAGCACTTTTTGATGCCGGCGCTGCAGCGAACAGTCGCGCTCGCCCAGATGCACGACATTGCCGTGCATATCGGCCAGCACCTGGATCTCGATATGGCGCGGGTGGGAGAGGTATTTTTCCAGATAGAGGGCGTCGTTGCCGAAATGGGCCTTGGCTTCGGAGCGAGCGAGAGCCAGGGCCTCGGCCATTTCGCCGCGGTTGTTGGCGACCTTCATGCCCTTGCCGCCGCCGCCAGCCGCGGCCTTCACCAGCACGGGGTAGCCGATGCGGTCGGCGATGTTCATCGCCTCCATATCGTCGGTCAGCGCGCCTGGAGAACCCGGCACGATGGGCAGGCCGAGTTCGACCGCGGCTTCCTTGGCTCGCACCTTGTCGCCCATCAGCGAGAGATGCTCGGGCGAGGGGCCGATGAAGGTGATGCCGTGTTCGGCGACCATGGAGGCGAAGCGCGCATTCTCCGACAGGAAGCCGATGCCGGGATGGATCGCATCGGCGCCGGAGATGGTCGCGGCCGAGATGATGGCCGGGATATTCAGATAGCTGTCCTTGCTGGGCGGCGGACCGATGCACACGCTCTCATCGGCCAGGCGGACATGCATGGCGTCGGCGTCAGCCGTTGAATGCACCGCCACTGTGCGGATGCCCATCTCGCGGCAGGCGCGATGGATACGAAGCGCGATCTCGCCCCGATTTGCGATCAGGACCTTTTCAAACATGAGTTAGCGAATCACCATCAGGGGTTCGCCAAACTCCACCGGCTGGCCGTCGCCGATCAGTATCGCTTCCACCGTGCCGCCCTCGGGCGCGGGGATCGGGTTCATCACCTTCATCGCCTCGATGATCAGCAGGGTCTGGCCCTTCTTGACCTTGTCGCCCGCGTTGACCAGCGGCGTGCCGCCCGGCTCGGCGGCGAGATAGGCCGTACCCACCATGGGGGATACCACTGCTCCGGCCGGCGGGCCGGCGGGCGAAGCGGGGGCGCTCGCCGCCGCCGGCTGGGCCGCAGCTGCGCCGGGTACGGCATATGTGACGTGACCGCCGCCGCGATTGACCCGCACGCGCTGGCCCTGGTTCTCGTATTCGATTTCCGTCAGGCCGGTTTCGCTCAGCAAAGCGGCAAGCTTGCGCAGCAGCGCTTCGTCGATATCGAACTTGGGCATCAGGCGTCTTTCTTGTTGGCGAGGATCTCGGCAAGCGCGTCCAGCGCCAGCAGATAACCCTGGGCGCCCAGCCCGGCGATCACGCCGCGGGCGGCAAGGCTGATGTAACTCAGATGGCGGAAAGCCTCGCGCTTGTAAATGTTGGAAAGATGTACCTCGATCGCCGGCAGCTCACCGGCGAGCAGCGCATCGTGCAGCGCGATGGAAGTATGGGTATAGGCGCCGGCATTGATGACGATGCCGCTCGCCTTCTCCGGCGCCTCCTGGACCCAGCCGATCAGCTCGCCCTCTTGGTTCGTCTGGCGAAAATCGACCGACAGGCCCAGCGCCTTGGCGCGCTTGTGGCAGGCCTTCTCGATATCCGCCAGCGTGCCGCGGCCATAGATCGCCGGCTGCCGGCGGCCCAGCATGTTCAAATTCGGTCCGTTGAGGACGAAAATCGTCTTACCTTTAGCCACTTAACCCTCCAGCGGCCCTTATATCATGGACCGGCGAGGGTGCAAGGAAGGCCGACGATAAAGCTGCTGACAGGCTGAGGAGGTTCTTGTGGGGAGCTAATTATTTAGGCAAAAGGATCTGACACCGCCGGGTAAGCGGCTGGAGACGGCCAAGCCCGAAATGCGCGCGCCCCAGCCAGTATCCAGATGGACGCAAAATTGTTTTTCCAGGGCGCGGTGAGCTTGATGATCTCTTGATCTGAAAGCACACAGCCAAGAAGCGTCGAGAAGTTTAGATAGATCAGTAGGGCGACATTGATTGAGCGGCTGGACTCCTCCGTGCCGAGATATTTCTTAGCTTTGGCGCGGCAGACGCGCGGCAAGGCTTCGAATGCCCGCTCTTTATCTCTAATGAGATCAATCGGGAGGGTGGTCGACATCCCTCGTTCTCGTTGCTCCCGCCACTGACGGTGTTCTTGCACCATACGCCGATTTTTTCATCGGCCATCGTCACTTCGATATCTAG
>DASXQK010000072.1:0-7774 GCA_036493015.1 Dongiaceae bacterium
CACCCTCCTCGTTGGGGAATTCCAGATGTTCGATCATGGGATATTTGGTCAGGAAGTTCAGCACGCCCTCTGCGCTCCAGACGATATAGCGATGATGATGATAACCGCGCCAGGCCGGCGCACCGCCATCGATGCCGCGACAGATTTCGGCGAGCGGCGAGGGCACCTCGAGATAGCCGGCCTTGGCGATGCGCGACATCTCATCGCAGAGATGGAAGGGATCGTAGAGATCCTCCAGCACATGGCGGCAATAGACAAAGTCCCAGGACTTGTCGGCGAAGGGCAGAGGCTCGCGCTGCAGATCGCATCGGGTCAGCGCCTCGGCAGGAATGGATTTATGCGGCGCCCAGTCGACGAAATGGCTGGCGCGCGGAAAGGGTTTGGCGCCGGGTCCGATTTCCAGCACCTTGGCGCCGACGGGGATCTGGGCCGATACCCAGGCCAGAACCCTCGGATCAGGCGACCAGAATTTCCGGTCGGCCTTGGTCAGTTGAACAGCCGGCATTTGAGCCCCAAATCTTGCCCGGCAAGCCTTATCCCCAGCCGCCTGATTTTTAACACGACGCGGGATGCAACCCTTACCGCTATCGTAACGTTTGTCCGCCTAGGTTGATCTTGAGTTGTGTCAGCCCATTTATCGGCAGGCCTTACGAAGCGCGCGGGATTTGGATCTGGAACTACCCGGTCGTTTTGGGAGCAAGACTATGATCCGCTTTACCTTTTTGATCGCTGCCGTGGTTGTTCTGTCGATCGGCGGCATGATCGGTTACCTGCTGCCGCTACCCTGACGATTGCTGTCGGCTCCCGCCGGTTGCTCGTGTCGCGACCGTCGCCGTTCTGAATTTTTCTTCACCTTACATATGAACATCGTGGGCTAGCTCTAGGGAACAGAGCGGCCTTCCCATTCTTCCTACCAGCGACGGGCCGCGCCAACCGCAGGATTTGCGGGAACCCGGCGTGTAGGAATCGGGTTGCATCACCGAAAACCGTCACGACTCGACGTCGGCCCAGCGGCCGGCGGCGGGATTGGACGGCCCTTTTTGCGGGCTCTTTTCATGGGTGTGGGGTGGTTTTTCGCCCCGAGGGCCCAAGACGAAGGCCCAAGGTATTGGATGCTTTCCGCAGATTTCTGCTGCGCGCCGGGGGGCGGCTGCGGCGGAAGCGCAAATAATTCGGCCATAACCGGCGGCCTGTCGATGTTTTATTCCTATTAGCACGATGGATCGGCCCACCCCCCGTTCCACTTCCCCTGCCTATCGCGGTGGTCCCTACGCACCACCGCCCCATCGTTCGGGGCGCTCCATCCTCTGGCGCATCGCCTGGATCGTGCTGATCGTCATCGCGCTGGTGGAGGTGGTGCTGTGGCTGCGGGGTGGCCCCACCAGCAGCGGCGGTACGCCCGCTGGCGCTGCCGGTGCGACAGGCACCACTAGTACCGGCAATGGGCGGCCCAGCCGTCCTGTTGCCTCCGTCGTGCTGGCAACCGCGGCAAAAGGCGACATCCCGATCCGCCTGAACGGTCTTGGCACCGTGGTGCCGCTGGCAACCGTCACCGTCAGGCCCCAGGTGAGCGGCGTATTGACCGAAGTGCATTTCCAGGAAGGTCAGCTCGTCGTGAAGGGCGATCTGCTGGCAATCATCGATCCGCGGCCCTTCACCATCGCACTGGAACAGGCGCAGGCGCAGCTTGCCCGCGACCGGGCCCTCCTGCACAACGCCCAGCTCGACCTCGAGCGCTTTCGCAAACTGATCACCCAGGATTCCGTCGCCCGCCAGCAACTGGATACCCAGGCTTCCCTGGTGCAGCAGGATATTGCCATCACCCAGGCCGATCAGGCCCAGATCGACAATGCCAAACTCAATCTCGACTACGCCCACATAACAGCACCGGTCAGCGGACGCGTGGGCCTGCGCCTGGTGGACGAAGGGAACTATCTGCCGGCGGGCGACACGACGGGCATCGTCATCATCACCCAACTTCAGCCCATCGACGTGCTGTTTACTCTGCCGGAAGACGATCTGCCGCAGATCCAGAAACGCCGCCAGGCCGGCGCCGTTCTGCCGGTGACGGCTTTCGACCGCAGCCAGACGACAAAGCTTGCCGAAGGAACGCTGGCGACCATCGACAACCAGATCGACACCACCACCGGTACCCTCAGGCTGAAGGCCGAATTCGCCAACACCGATGAAAGCCTGTTCCCAAACCAGTTCGTCAAC
The DNA here is from genome assembly GCA_036493015.1 of Dongiaceae bacterium. Lineage (GTDB taxonomy): Bacteria > Pseudomonadota > Alphaproteobacteria > Dongiales > Dongiaceae > DASXQK01. Next base: position 2,218 of record DASXQK010000072.1, read on the forward strand.
GCCCAGCTTCTGGTGGATACGCTGAAGGATGCCGTGGTCGTGCCCGCGGCCGCCATTCAGCATGGTGCCCCCGGCGATTACGTCTTCCTGCTGGGGGCGGAGAACAAGGTCTCGGTACGGGTGGTCAAACTCGGCCCCGCCGATGGTGAACGTGTAGCGATTCAATCGGGTCTTCAGGCCGGCGATCGTGTCGTGGTCCAGGGTACCGACAAGTTGAAGGAGGGAACCCAGGTCACGATTGGTTCGGCTAACGGCGCGGCGGGCGACACGGGCGCGCCGGGCAGCAACACAGGCAACGCTACAGGCAAGAAGCGCAAGAACGACAATGCCGCCGGCACTGGCACCGGCACGAGTGGCGGCAGTAACGGTGCGGGCAATTCGAGCGGGACCGGCACACCGTGATTTCCGGAATTACGGCCGGCTAGGCGGGCAAGCGTGAATCCATCACGGCCCTTCATCGTAAGGCCGGTGGCCACCACGCTGCTGATGGTGGCAATCCTGCTGACTGGGATGGTCGCCTATCAGTTCCTGCCGCTGGCAGCCTTGCCGGAAGTCGATTACCCCACCATCCAGATCCAGACTTTCTATCCCGGTGCCAGCCCCGATGTGATGACCTCGTCGGTCACCGCGCCGCTGGAACGCCAGCTGGGCGAAATGCCTAGCCTGCAGCAAATGACCTCCACCAGCTCCGCCGGTGCTTCGGTCATCACGCTCCAGTTCAGCCTGGATATCAGCCTCGACATCGCGGAGCAGGAGGTGCAGGCCGCAATCAATGCCGCGGGCAATCTGCTGCCCGCCGATCTGCCCGCTCCCCCTATCTATGCCAAGGTCAATCCCGCCGACGCGCCGATCCTGGCGCTGGCGCTGACATCAAAGACGCTGCCGCTGCCCCAGGTCGAGGACTACGCCGATACCCGGCTGGCCCAGAAAATCTCGCAGCTCGCCGGCGTCGGCCTGGTCAGCATCAGCGGCGGCCAACGCCCGGCCGTGCGCGTCCAGGCCAATCCCCGCGCGCTCGCAGCCTACGGCCTCAATATCGACGATCTGCGCAGCACCATCGCCAATGCCAATGTGAACACGCCCAAGGGCAGCTTCGACGGACCCTCGCGTGCCTACACCATCAACGCCAACGACCAGCTGCAGAGCGCGGATGAATATCTCGATCTGGTGATCGCCTACAAGAACGGTTCGCCGGTGCATCTGCGCGATGTCGCCACCGTCGTCGACAGCGCCGAGAACACCAAGCTCGCCGCCTGGCAGAACACCACGCCGGCGGTGATCCTGAACATCCAGCGCCAGCCCGGCGCGAACGTCATCGATGTGGTGGACCGCATCAAGGCCTTGCTACCCGATCTGCAGAGCTCGCTGCCGGCCGCCATCGACGTGGCGGTGATGACCGACCGCACGGTGACGATCCGCGCTTCCGTGCGCGATGTGGAGTTCGAGCTGGGGCTCGCGGTCGCGCTCGTCGTGCTGGTCATGTACGTCTTCCTGCGCAGCCTGCGCGCCACCATCATTCCCAGCCTGTCGGTGCCGCTGTCGCTGGTCGGAACCCTCGGCGCCATGTATCTGCTGGGTTTCAGCATCGACAATCTCTCGCTGATGGCGCTGACGATCGCTACGGGCTTTGTCGTCGACGATGCCATCGTCATGATCGAGAACATCTCGCGCTATATCGAGGAGGGCATGAAGCCGCTGGAGGCAGCGCTCAAGGGCGCGGGCCAGGTCGGCTTCACCATCGTATCGCTCACCATCTCGCTGATCGCGGTGCTGATTCCGCTGCTGTTCATGGGCGATGTGGTGGGGCGCCTGTTCCGCGAATTCGCCATCACGCTGTCGGTCACCATCCTGTTCTCGGCCGTCGTGTCGCTGACCCTGGTGCCCATGATGAGCGCGCGCATCCTGCGCCGGGTGGATGAAAACAAGGAATCGCTGTTCGCCCGCAAGAGCCGCGAGGGATTCGACTGGCTGATCGCCCGCTATGATTCGGCGCTGCAATGGGTGCTGGATAACCAGGTCCTGACCCTGCTGGTGGCGGTCGTGACCCTGGCGGTAACCGCGCTGCTTTATGTCGCGATTCCCAAGGGCTTCTTTCCCACCCAGGATACTGGCGTCATCCAGGGCATCTCGCAGGCGGAGCCGACCGTCTCCTACGCTGCGATGTCGCGCGCCCAGCTCGGCCTGTCGGAAGCGATTTTGAAGGATCAGGACGTGGTCAGCCTGACCTCGTTCATCGGCGTCGACGGCACCAACACGACGCTGAACAACGGGCGCTTCCTGATCAATCTGAAACCCTATGACGACCGGTCCAGCGACGTGACTGGCGTGATCGGCCGCCTGCAGCAGGAGGTGGCGAACGTGTCTGGCGTCACGCTCTATCTGCAGCCGGTGCAGGATTTGACCATCGATACCAGCGTCAGCCGCACGCAGTATCAGTTTGTGCTGGAGGATGCCAATCCGGACGAGCTCGCGACATGGACCGCGAAGCTGGTCACGGCCCTGGGCGAACAGCCGGAGCTCCAGGATGTTGCGAGCGACCTGCAGCAGAACGGGCTATCGGCCTATATCACTGTCGACCGCGACACGGCCGGGCGCTTCGGCATCACCCCGGCGACGGTGGATAACGCGCTCTACGATGCCTTCGGCCAGCGCATCGTCTCGACGATCTTCACGCAATCGAACCAGTACCGCATCATCCTGGAGGTCACGCCCTCGCTCCAGCATTCGCTGGATTCGCTGAACGCGCTCTATCTGCCGGCGGCCGGCTCGACCACCGGGCAGGTGCCGCTCTCGGCCATCGCCACGGTCACCCAGCAGACGGCACCGCTGCAGATCAGTCATCTGGGCCAGTTTCCCGCCACTACCGTCTCGTTCAACCTGGCGCCCGGCGCTTCGTTGGGAGCGGCCGTCGACGCCGTCACGAAAGTGGAAAAAGATATCAAGATGCCCGGCAGCATCCTCACCAGCTTCCAGGGCGCTGCTCTCAGCTTCCAATCTTCGCTGAAGAACGAGCTGTTCCTGATTCTGGCGGCGGTGATCACCGTCTATATCGTGCTGGGCGTGCTGTATGAGAGTTTCGTCCATCCGGTGACGATCCTCTCGACACTGCCGTCGGCGGGCATCGGCGCCCTCCTGGCGCTGCTGATCTCCGGTCACGATCTCGACATCATCGCCATCATCGGCATCGTGCTGCTGATCGGCATCGTCAAGAAGAACGCGATCATGATGATCGACTTCGCACTCGATGCCGAACGCAACGAGGGCAAGGAACCGCGTGAGGCGATCCACCAGGCTTGCCTGCTGCGGCTGCGCCCCATCCTGATGACCACCATGGCCGCGATTCTCGGGGCCTTGCCGTTGATGCTGGGAACCGGCACGGGATCGGAGCTGCGCCATCCTCTGGGCATCGCCATCGTCGGTGGCCTCATCGTCAGCCAGGTCCTCACCCTTTTCACCACGCCGGTGATCTATCTCGCCTTCGACCAGGCGGCACAGCGGCTGCGCCGGCGCTTCGGCGGTGATGAAGGCTCGGATGCAAACCCGCCGGCCCCGCCTGCGCCGGCGCCGTCGGGCGCAGCCCCGTCTGCCCCTGGCAATCCAGCATGAACTTCTCGGAATCCTTTATCCGCCGCCCCGTGGCGACAACGCTGCTGACCCTTGGCATTGCGCTCGCCGGTGGCGTCGCCTTTTTCCTGTTGCCGGTCGCGCCCCTGCCCCAGGTCGATTTCCCGACGATCTCGGTGCAGGCAACCTTGCCGGGCGCCAGTCCCGAGGTAATGGCAAGCAGCGTGGCCACGCCGCTGGAGCGCCATCTGGGTCAGATCGCCGATGTGACTGAGATGACCTCCTCCAGCAGTGTGGGCAGCACGCGCATCACCCTGCAATTCGGTCTCGACCGCGATATCGATGGCGCCGCGCGCGATGTGCAGGCGGCAATCAATGCGGCGCGCGCCGATCTTCCCACCAGCCTGCGCAGCAATCCCACCTACCGCAAGGTCAACCCGGCGGATGCGCCGATCCTGATCCTGGCGCTGACCTCCGACACCTTGACCCAGGGCCAGCTCTACGATTCCGCGACCACGGTATTGGAACAAAAGCTCTCGCAGATCCAGGGAATCGGCCAGGTGACCGTGGGCGGAAGCTCGCTGCCCGCGGTTCGCGCCGAGCTCAACCCCCACGCCTTGTTCAAATACGGCATCGGCCTGGACGATGTGCGGGCGGCCCTTGCCGCCGCCAATGCCCATAGCCCGAAAGGCGCCATCGAGGATCAGGATCGCCGCTTCCAGATCTATGCCAATGACCAGGCACGCATCGCCGATCAATACCGCTCGCTGATCATCGCCTATCGCAATGGCGCCGGGGTGCGCCTTTCCGACGTCGCCCAGGTGGTGGATTCGGTTGAGAACCTGCGCAATGCGGGTCTCGCCAACGGAAAGCCTTCGGTGCTGGTGATCCTCTTTGCCCAGCCCGGCGCGAATATCATCGCCACCATCGATCGCGTACGCGCGGCATTGCCCCAGCTGGCGGCCTCGGTCGGCAAGGATATCGTGATGACCGTGGCCAATGACCGCTCGGTCACCATCCGCGCCTCCTTGGGCGATGTGGAGCGCACGCTGCTGATCTCCATCGGCCTGGTGATCCTGGTCGTCTTTGCCTTTCTGCGCAGTTTCCGTGCGACCCTGATTCCCGCCATCGCCGTGCCGGTCTCGCTGATCGGCACCTTCGGGGTCATGTATCTGCTGGGATATAGCCTGGACAATCTCTCGCTGATGGCGCTGACGGTCGCTACCGGCTTCGTCGTCGACGACGCCATCGTGGTGCTGGAAAACATCACCCGCCATGTCGAGGCTGGCATGCCGCGCTTCAAGGCGGCGCTACTGGGCGCACGCGAGGTGGGCTTTACCGTTCTCTCCATGAGTCTGTCGCTGGTGGCGGTGTTCCTTCCCATTCTGCTGATGGGCGGGATCGTCGGCCGGCTGTTCCGCGAATTCGCCCTTACGCTGTCCGTCGCCATCATGGTCTCGCTGGTGATCTCGCTCACCACCACGCCCATGATGTGCGCACGGTTGATCCGCAAGAAGCCTGAACGCGAGCCGGGCTGGTTTGCCCGGCGGCTGGAGGGAGGATTCGATGCGGTCCTGCACGGCTACGAGCGCTCGCTGGGCTGGGCACTCGCCCATGGCCGCATCATCATGCTGCTCCTGGCAGCGACGCTGGCGCTTAATGTTTTCCTTTACGTGATCGTGCCCAAGGGTTTCTTTCCCCAGCAGGATACCGGGCGGCTATCGGGCAGTGTGCAGGCCGACCAGAGCATCTCGTTCCAGGCCATGCGCGGGAAGATGACCCAGTATGTGGCGATCCTGATGAAGGATCCCGATGTCGATAGCGTGGTCGGCTTCACCGGCGGCGGGCAGACGAACTCCGGTTCTCTGTTCGTTTCATTGAAGGCGCTCGGGGTCCGCAAACTCTCGGCGGATCAGGTGATCGCCCGGCTCCGCGGCAAGCTCGCCAGCGTGGCCGGGGCCAGCCTGTTCCTGCAGGCGGTGCAGGATATCCG
>DASXQK010000073.1:0-1824 GCA_036493015.1 Dongiaceae bacterium
GCCGGACATCCGCCGACTGCGCGTATGTTGCGCCCGGCGCAACGGCGAGTACGACAGCGGCCAGCATCCTGGCCGTCGTGGCTAAGGCTGAGCTGGCCTTCTTGACAGCTTCGACAAAGACCATCTTGACCTCCGATAGACCTTACGATCCTTGGCGATAGGCCGGCATGCCAATTGCTCTCAAAGGCTTTTCTTGTTGCACTTCGAAGGACCGTAACAAAGATGCTATGGGTATCTAGTCTTACTGCGTCATAGAATTGGAGTGGCGTGGGTGGTTTTGCGCGGTGCGTTACAGCACGGACATCGCGACAGGGTGGTTGCGAGGGCGACGATCAGGTGGCGGCGCATCGTCGCGATCGAGTTGGCAACATGTCGTTCGGGACGAACGGGCGGCGCCTCGGGATGGACGATTTTGGGAAATCTCAGGCGTCGCGAATTGATCGGCGGTGTCGCCAGCAGCTGAGGGGGAAATCCTCGCCCGCTCGGCGATCAGGAAGGCGTAAGCCGCGATGCACAGCGTGGCGTGATGATGGAAGCCGCGCCAGCCTCGCCCCTCATAGTGTCCCAGGCCCAGTTCCTGTTTCAGCTCCTGGTAATCGCGTTCGATCCGCCAGCGCAGTTTGGCCAGATCGACCACGCGATCGAAGGGCATCTCCGGCGGGACGGTGGCAAGCCAGTATTTGGCGGGCTCGGTATCGCCCTCGGGCCATTCGATCAGCAGCCATTCCTCCTCCCGCGGCTCGGCCCGCCACTCGTCGTGGTGGGCTGCCCGCACCCGAACCCGGGCAAAGCGCGAGCTCAGCACTCCCGCGCTTCCCTCGCGCCAGGAAATCGTTTGCCAGCTTGCCGACGGCAGGCTGAGCGCAAGCGCCTTGACGCTAACCGGCTGGTGCTCGCTGTCGCGGCGCATCAGCTTTGGGCGACGGCCGCGACCCGACCAGGGCAAGGGCGGCAGCGGTGCCGTCCCCGGCGGCCATACCGAACTCTGTGGCGGGATGCCGGCGACATAGGCCAGTCCCAGAGCGCCGATCTCCTCGCGCAGCCAAGTATTGCTGCCATACCCGGCATCCATCAGGACAACCCCGCGCGGCAGACCGGCGGCGCACGCCGCCTGGATCTGCTCCAGCGCAATCTCCGGCTTGGTGAGAAACCCGACCGTCTCGGGGATGCCGGAAGCGGCGCGGCGCTCGGCATCGGCCGTCCACTCCAGCGGCAGATACAGGCGCCAGGCGATCGGCAGGCTCGCCGCATGATTGGCCAGCGACAGGCTGACCGCGACCTGACAATTGTCCTGCTTGCCGAGTTGACCGCAATATTGACGCGCCACCCCGACCGAGTGACGGCCTTTCTTTGGAAAGCCGGTGTCGTCGATGATCCAGGCTTCGATCGCGCCGCTGCCTTCGATGATCGGCACGGTCAGCTCCTGCACTTGGCTGAGAACCTGCTCGTTTGACCACGGCGCGTTGGCAACGAAATGCAGCAGCGATTGATGCTTGGCCGAGACCCGGGCCGGCGCCGTCACCGCCGCGATCGGCTCGACGCTCTTGCGCTCTCCCGGCAGCAGCAAGCCCCGGCAATAATCACGCAATGGCTCCGCCCGATCGGCATGCCCGATCACCTCGGCCAGCGCCTCGACGTAAGCCGTAAACCGTTCCTGCCGGTCCTCGCTCATGCCCCGTTTCCCTAAGAAAATGCTCTCTCAGGGTAGCTCCGACAGTCACGTCAGAGCCGACAATTTCCTGACGCAGTAAGACTAGGATCGCGTGTGATGGCCGTAGAATGCGGTCTGGATGTTTTGGCTGCCAATGTAGCTTCTGACCGGTG
>DASXQK010000074.1:0-5131 GCA_036493015.1 Dongiaceae bacterium
ACGAACTCGTCCGTCTCGCCACGGGCATAGCCTGCCTCGACAGCCGCGGCGGGGGTTGCCGCCTGCTCACCGGCGCCCTCCACCAGATTGGCGTAGGCGAGTGCCAGGCGCTCCCAGCGCTTGTCGCGATCCATGGCGTAATAGCGGCCGCCGACTGTCGCGATGGCGATCCCTGGCGCTTCGGTGGCGAAATCCTGGAGATAGCCGAGCGCGCTTTGCGGGGGCGTGTCGCGCCCATCGAGGAAGGCATGTACCAGTACCGGCACGCCCGCCGCGGCGATCAGTTTCGCCAGCACCGCCATGTGATGCTGATGGGAATGCACCCCGCCGGGCGAGAGCAGGCCCAACAGGTGGCACCTTGCACCATTGGGGCCGCCGCTCGCTTTCAGCTTGGCGATGAAATCCAGCAGCCGCGGATTGCGCGCGAGATCGCCGGAATCGATTGCCGCATCGATGCGCGGCAGGTCCTGCATCACCACCCGGCCCGCGCCGATATTCATATGACCCACTTCGGAATTGCCCATCTGGCCCGCCGGCAGGCCGACCGCGAGTTCGGAAGCGTCGATCAAACCGTGAGGGACCTGCCCCATCCAGCGCTGCCAGGTGGGCGCCGTGGCCAAAGTGACGGCGTTGCAGGCGCCGGCGCTGGCATGGCCCCAGCCATCGAGGATGCAGAGGACGACGGGACGCGGCGTCATGGTTAGGCTAGTTGCTGGCCGTGGGGTAGATGCGGCGGAACAGGATGGATTTGCCGTAGAGCGTGGCGTCATCCTGCTGGGCGATGAACTCGGTGATCTTGGCGGCCTCGTCGGTCAACAGTACGGTCTGGCCCTCGCCTTCGCCCGTCACCTGGCCTTTCAGCTTGCCGGCCGTAACCGCGGCGATGAAGGCCTTGTCGTCGATGAAATGGGTTTCCAGCTTGCCGCTGGCATCCATCTGATAGGCGACGAAGACGTACGTGGCGGCCCCGCCGGAATCCTCGCCGCCCGAATCCGCCATCTGCAGATTGGCGATATGGCGGCTGCCGACGGTGCTGACGAAGCCCTGATAATGGTCGACCTCGCCGCCGCCATCCTTCTTGTGGTTGACGGTGTAGACATCGATCATGCCCTGGCCGGCATCGAAGACGTGCAGGAACAGGCGGCCATCTTCCCAATCGGCCTCCCACAAGCCATAGATCGTGGAATCATGCACCGCATTGGCGGGATCGCCGGCCGGATTCTGTGATTCCGGCACGCAAGCCGCCAGCAGAAGACCGAGCAGCGCAGCCGCGCAGGAGGGCAGCAGCCGGGCGAAGGCACCTTTATTTTGCAGCAAAACACTCATGCTTCGCAGGATAACGGCAAGTCAGACCCGATGATAGGGGTGGCCCGCCGCGATCTGCTGGGCGCGGTAGATTTGCTCGGCGATCAGGGCGCGAGCCATCATATGCGGCCAGGTCATCGGCCCCAGCGCCAGGGTCAAATCGCTTCCCCGCAGCAGGTCTGCGTCCAGCCCATCGGCCCCGCCGATCAGGAAGGCGACCTCGCTGGCCCCGCCATCGCGCCAGCGGGTGAACTGGCGGGCGAAGGCGGTGGTGTCCATCGCCTGGCCGTGTTCGTCGAGCGCCACGATCAGTGGCTTGTTGGACCGCTTGGCCAATGCCGCGCGCAGCAGCTCGGCCTCGCGGCGCTTCAATTCGCCCGCCCCAAGCCGGCGGCGCTCCTCCACCTCGATCAGCTCGATGGGCGGGCGCAGGCGCTGGGCATAGTCCTCGAACAGGGCGCGCGCCGGTCCGGGCTTGGCTTTGCCCACCGCCAGCAGAAGGATACGCAAGCCGCCCTCCCTTTGGTACATTGGGCCTCGATGTTACTCGCAACGCCAGCCCGCCTGCCCCAGCGTATCGCGATTTTCGTCGTTCCCAAATTTTCGCTGATGGATTTCGCCGCGGTGATCGAGGCCCAGCGCATCGCCAACCGCATGAGCGGGCGCGAGCTCTATAGCTGGCATATTCTGTCCAAGGATGGCCGGCCGGTGGCGGCCAGCAACGGCATCGCCATGAATGCCGAGGCGCCTCTGGCTGAAGCCGGACGTTACGATCAACTGATCGTCAGCTGTGGGATGGAGGGCCACCTCTATAACGACAAGGAGGTTTTCGCCCAGCTGCGCCGCATTGCCCGCCGCGGCATGAATATCGGGGCGATGAATCTTGGCAGCTATCTGCTGGCCCGCTCGGGCCTGCTCGATGGCTATCGCTGCACGGTCCATTGGGAGAATCTTTCCGGCTTCATGGAGGCCTTTCCGCAGCTCGAAGTGACCTCGGAACTGTTCGAGATCGACCGCGACCGCTTCACCTGTTCGGGCGGGATCGCGGCGTTCGATCTGATGCTGCATCTGATCACCGCCCAGCACGGCTTCGCGCTGGCCACGTCCGTCTCCGACCAGTTCCTGCATGAGCGCATCCGCGACAAGCGCGACCGCCAGCGCATGGCATTGCCCGCGCGCCTGGGCATTCGCCATCCCAAGTTGCTGGCGGCCATCCGCCGGATGGAAGAAAACCTGGAGGAGCCGGTCAGCCGGGCCGAACTCGCCCGCACGGTAAAGGTTTCCGCCCGCCAGCTGGAAAGACTCTTCCGCAAATACCTTGCGCGCACGCCGACGCGTTTCTATCTGGAGCTCAGGCTCGACAAGGCCCGCCACCTGCTGCAGCAGACGGAGATGACGGTGCTGGATGTGGCGCTCGCCTGCGGCTTCGTCTCCGCCTCGCATTTCTCCAAATGCTATCGCGAGCGGTTCGAGAAGACCCCCCGTGCGGAGCGCCAGCGGCCGGATTGATGGTTAGGAGTCGGCGCAACCCACCCTCACCCTGACCCTCTCCCGCCCAAGCGCGCCCAAGCGGGAGAGGGAATGATAAGGAGCGCGTCTTTCTTCTCCCTCGCCCCCTGCAAAGGGGGAGAGGGTCGGGGTGAGGGGGCGACCTCGGCATAAGAGCCGAGTGGCAACAGCAAGTGTGTATGTTTGCGCCTTCTCGACTCTCTTGCCCCGCTCGGGCATGTTCGCCTGATCAACAACAGGAATATCGATGGCTGACAGCGACAAGACGCCGGACCATTACTATCTGGTCGACGGCTCCGGTTACATCTTCCGCGCCTTTCATGCGCTGCCGCCGATGACACGGCCCGACGGCACGCCGGTGAATGCCGTCTATGGTTTCACCAACATGCTGCTGAAGCTGATCGACGATGCCGATGCGGAATTCATCGCCGTCATCTTCGATGCCGGCCCGAAATCCTTCCGCAACGAGCTTTATGCCGGCTACAAGGCACAGCGTCCGCCGCCGCCGCCCGAACTCATTCCCCAATTTAGCCTGATCCGCGATGCAACACGCGCCTGCAATGTGCCGGCGGTAGAGCTTGCCGGCTTCGAGGCCGACGATCTGCTGGCGACATATGCCTGCCAGGCGGCCCGCGCGGGCCACAAGGTCACCATCGTCTCCTCCGACAAGGATCTGATGCAGCTCGTCGACGGCAATGTCGAGATGCTCGATCCGATCAAGAACCGGCGCATCGGCCATGCCGAGGTGATGGAGAAATTCGGCGTCGGTCCCGACAAGGTGATCGACGTCCAGGCGCTCGCCGGCGATTCCACGGACAACGTTCCCGGCGTACCCGGGATCGGCGTCAAGACCGCGGCCGAGCTGATCAACATCTATGGCGATCTCGATGCATTGTTGGCCCGCGCCGGCGAGATCAAGCAGCCCAAGCGCCGCGAAGCGCTGATGGCCAATGCCGACAAGGCGCGGCTTTCCCGCGATCTGGTGCGGCTGCGCCAGGATGTGCCGGTGCCGGTCTCGCTCGATACATTCGCGCGCCGGCGGCCCGATGCCGCCGCGCTGCTGCCCTTCCTCAAGGAAAACCAGTTCCGCTCGATCCTGGCGCGCATGGAAGAACGCTTTAGCGCTGCCGCTGGCGCGGCCGCCCCACCATCCACACCATCAGCCGCGCCTTTTGCCTTCGGCGCCGAGGCGCGGCCGATCAATCCGCGCCCGGCGAAGGTGCCCTCGGGTGCGCTGGGCGAGATGGCGGCTGGCGACAAGAGCGGTTATGTGCTGGTCCAGGAAATACCGGACCTCGATCGCTGGATCGCCGAAGCCAGGCTCGCGGGCTCGCTCGCCTTCGATACCGAGACCACCTCGCTCGACCCCATGCAGGCCGAACTCGTCGGCTTTTCGCTCTCGATCAAGCCGGGCCAAGCCTGTTACGTGCCGATCGGACATCGCGCACCGGGCGGCGATCTGCTGACCGAGAGTGCGCCACCGCCCAAGCAGATTCCGCTCGCCGAAGCACTCGCGCGCATCAAGCCGCTGCTGGAGGACGACAGCGTCCTGAAGATTTGCCAGAACGTGAAATACGATATCCAGGTGATGGCGCGCCTTGGCATCGCGATTGCCGGCCATGACGACACCATGATGATCTCCTATGTGCTGGAGGGCGGCGCTCACGGCCATGGCATGGACGAGCTCGCCGAGCGCCATCTGGGGCAGAAGACGATTTCCTATGGCGACGTCACCGGCAGCGGCAAAGCCAAGATCACCTTCGATCGCGTGGCGCTGGAGAAGGCGCGCGACTATGCCGCCGAAGACGCGGATGTGACGCTGAAACTTTATGCGGCGCTCAAGCCGCGGCTGGCGGCAGAGAAGCTGCTGACGGTCTATGAGACCATCGAGCGGCCGCTGATCCCGGTGGTGGCGCGCATGGAGATGGCGGGCATCAAGGTCGATGCCAATGAACTGAGACGCCTGTCCGCCGATTTCGGCCGGCGGCTCGCCGATCTCGAACGCGAGATCCACAAGCTGGCGGGCCATGAGTTCAACATCGGCTCGCCCCTGCAGCTGGGCAAAGTATTGTTTGATAGCCTGGGCCTGGGCGGCGGCAAAAAGGGCAAGACTGGCGCCTATGCAACCGGCGCCGATGTGCTGGAAGAATTGGCTGCCCAGGGCCATGAACTGCCGGCGCGTGTGATGGATTGGCGCCAGCTGAGCAAGCTCAAAAGCACCTATGCCGATACGCTGGTGGAACAGATCAACCCGGCGACGGGACGCGTGCATACATCCTTTGCCATGGCGGCGACATCCACGGGCCGGCTCTCCTCC
>DASXQK010000075.1:0-16249 GCA_036493015.1 Dongiaceae bacterium
CCGATGCGCTGTGGAATTTGCGGGAGATCGTAGCCCAAGTCGATCCGGAAGCAGGGATGGGTGCGGAAGATGCGGGCGATCTTGGCAAAGGCGCCCGCCCGGTCGCCAGGCAGCATGAACAGCGTATTGGGGGCGCTGGCCTGGAGGGCTGCCGCCGGGTTGACCGGCTCGATCACCGTATCGCGCTGGGGGCCCCGGTTCAGCATCAGCAACGCCTTCAGCGGCATGGCGGCAACGAGCGGCGATGGCGTGAAGCGGTCGAGAAAGAACAGAGCCTTTTCCGGCTCGGCTTCCTGCGGATTGGCCGCCGCCGCAGCAAGATGGGGAAAGCGCAACAATGCGGCGCGGCTGAGTTTTGCCGTGGTGGAGACGCTGTGGATCACCGCATCGCTGCCGGCGGGTTCCACCAGCACGAAATCGTCGCCGCCGATTGCAAGCCCGTTGGCAAGGCAGGCGAGCGTTGTGGTCGATTTGCCCGCGCCGCTGGCGCCCAGCAGCAGCGCGCCGCCTTCGGCCGTTCCCACCGCACCGGCATGGAGCAACTGGCCACCACGGGCGGCGGTCCACCAATGCAGGATGCTGCGCAGCGGCAGGCTGCGCTCCCAGCTGCGGAAATCGTTGCGCGAGCGCACCGCGTAGATGGCGATGCCGCGGCGCCGGTCGAAAAGATGCACGGCATAGCCCTGCTGGTCCCAGAGAGCGCGATAGTCAGAGTTATCGAGACCGGCAACGATGCCCTGATTGGCGGTTTCGCCGGCACGCCAGGGTAGCGGCCCCAGATCGAGGCCGCTCGCCTGCACATCGGCGCAATAGACGACAAGGTCGCGTGCCTCACCAGACTCGGTTCCCGGATCCGGCAGATGGGCCCAGGCCGGATAGAACAGATCTTCCAGCGATGGCCCCAGATGACGCTGTTCGATCCGCCATGGTCCGACCTGCCAGGCATGCCGGCGCAGCAAGGAACGCTTGGCCGGATCTTCGAACTGCGCGAGGGCGCGGGAAAACAGTGCCGCGACAGTGGTGGCCGCATCCTTGGCCGGCGGGCGTGCCATGCCGTTCATGTCAGCATCAGTTGGACGGCACCAGCCGGCGGCATCAGTCAACCGGCTTGGGCCAGCCGGCTTCGTCGTCAACCTCGTGGATCGGATCGAGGATCAGCAGGTCCTGCATGTCGGTGAACCGCTCGAAGCGCAGACAATCCCCCGGCCAGGGAGCGATCGGCGCCAAAGGCCTACCGGGGGCGACACCCTGCGGAGCCGCCCGGCGGATCAATTGTTCGGCCAGGAGCGATTCGACAAATCCCTGAAGGTTGGCGGCCGGCCCCTGATCGAGTGCCGTATTGGCGGCGGCCAGGATTTCCTGGCCGGAGCGGCCGGCGATCAGGGCGCTCCAGACCTCGGCGGCCGGCCCCACCAGGCTGTAATAGCTGCCACGATCCAGATCGATGGCGATGACCTCGCCTTCCACCAGTTCGGCGATCATCGGCGGATTATTCAATTCATATCGCTCGGTCAAGGACATGCGCGTGATTTCGCGTTCGGGAATCGATGCCGTTTGAGGTGTCGGCGCAGAAGCTAGCGGAAGCTGCCGGAGCCTACAAGCTGACTGCCTTGGCGGCGGCTAGCTGTCCCTTTATCCGGTATTCCACCGACTCCGGATTGACCGTCGCCGCCTTGCCATACCAGGCGGCACTCTCGGCGAAGCGGCCGAGCTTGAAATAGCAGGCGCCCAAGGCTGCAAAGCTGTATTCGCCGAACAGCCGCCGGTCAAAGGCAGTGCGATCGTCGCTGAATGTCTCGCCATCGATGGTGGTCAGCCAATGGAAGACCTTGAGGGCCGCTTCCTGGTCGCCATCATGGCTGTCGAGACTGGCACCCCAGAACATCAGCAGCGGATTACCGGGAAACAGTGCGATGGCCTCATTGAACAGCGCCCGCGCTTCGGCGCGAGCCGTTTCCGGCGCCCGGATAAGTTCGGTATAGACGACCCAGTCCCAGTCCCGCTCCAAATCCGTGCGCCGCGCAACCTCGAGAGCACGCCGCCAGGCCGCGAGCGCCGCGGAGCGCTCTCCAAGCGCGTCATGGATGCGCCCCAGATGATGCCAGCAATAGGAATTCTCGGGCCGTAGCGCGAGTTCGGCCTGAAGCATCGGTAGGTTGCGCCGATGTTTATGCTCCTGCGGCCCGTCATAGCCGACATGCTCGAGGCGAAGATCGACATCGACGATTCTGAGGTCGCGCTCCTTTACCAGGCGATTGATACCGGGCGTCATCTTTTCGTGGATGATGCCCTCGAAGCGGATCGCCGGATCGTTCAGGAACAGGCGGTATTCGCGATACAAGGTGAAGCCCGTGATCGGCCGGAACCACGGCCGGGCCGCAACCAGATCCTGCGGCGCCAGCACGGCCTCCACCGTCGAGCGGCTGACAGGGGCCAGCCGCTCATCGGCATCGATATAGAGGATCCAGCGGCCGCGGGCCGCTTCCAGCCCGGCATTGCGCGCGGCAGAAAAATCACCGGTCCACGGGAAGTCGATCAGCCTGGCGCCGTGGGATGCAGCGATCTGGCGGCTGCGATCGGTCGAGCCGGTATCGACGATGACGATCTCGTCGACGACTGGGGTTATGGATGAAAGACAGGCGTCGAGAACGCGCTCTTCGTTGCGGACAATCAGCGCCGCTGAGAGAAGCGGCCGCGCGGCTCGATCGCTTGGCAAAGTCGGAAGAACGCGGCGATCAGAGAAACCGCCGCCGCGGTCAGCCCAGCAGGTTGGAGGTTATGGCCGCCACCGCGCTGGTATTGATGCTGTTCATCGCGAAAGAGGCAACCGGCGGAGCGACAAACGCCGTCGTGCCGCTCAGCTTGCCGATGAACTGGCGCTTTTCCGGATCGATCTTGCTCAGAACCGGTTTGTTTTCCTGATCGTTCGCCATCGTGTCACTCCCTGAACAGGCGCTACCGCACGTTGGAGGTCGTGGCCGCCACCGCACTGGTATTGATGCTGTCCATGGCGAAGGAGACGACCAGCGGAGCGACGAAGGCCGTCCTGCCGATCAGTTTGGCGATAAACTGACGCTTTTCCGGATCGATCTTGCTCAGAGCCGGCTTGTTTTCCTGATCGTTCGTCACCGTATAACCTCCTCTAAACAACCGCGGCCAGTTGCCGCCTAGGGCTACTTCGTCACGTTGGACGTTACGACGGCCACCGCGCTGGTGTTGATGCTGTCCATGGCGAAGGAGGCGACCAGTGGGGCTACAAACGCCGTGGTACCGATCAGCTTGCCAACGAACTCGCGCTTCTGCGGATCGATCTTGCTCAAGACCGGTTTGTTTTCCTGATCGTTCGTCATTGTCTGACTCCCCAAACTTCTGGCAGCCAGCAACCGCCGGCCGCCTTACGCCGCCAGTTTTCTTATCAGTAATTCAGCGGTTTTGTCCAGCCGCCCCACGATCAGGCGATGCGCCGTGGCATGGTTCAAGGCCGCGCAGAGCGGCGCCAGCCAGCTGCGGTCCCGGGCATCGGGCAGGCGGAGCTGCTGCATGGCCAGTTCCACCATGCGATAGCGGGCGAGCTCTTCCAGGCGCGGCTGCCCGCCATGATTGGCTTCCAGATAGAACACGGCATCGATAGGACTGTGGCGGATCTCCCAGTCATATCCCAAGGCACGGGGCGAGACGGCAAAGACATAGGAGCCAGGGCCGCTTTCATAGAAGGGCTGGCGCTCGCTACCCGGCGGAAGCCAGGGCAACTCGGTGAGCGACCTGCTTTTGACATGAAAGCGGCGTGGCAAGGCTGCGATCCCGCCCGGCATGACGACCGCGATTTCATCGCCCTCGACGGCCACGCCCAGGGCGGCCAGTTGCAGGATCAACGTGGTCTTGCCCGTGCCGCTGTCGCCAATCAACAGGAACCGCTTGCCGGCGAGGCGGCCGCAGGCCGCGTGAAGCATGACCGTGCCGGCCGGAAGCTTTGTATTGGCCCGCTCGTAGCAATGGCTATAGAGGAAATCCAGGGCAGCGTCGGGATCGCACCGGACGGCGAGTTCGCGCCCTTCCTCCAGGATGCGATAGGCCTTGTCCTCCAGCAGCGCCGTGACCTGAAGACGGCCGGTGACGGCGAAATCCTGCCGGGCATCCTGTGCCAGGTAATCGAGCCGCTGATCCAGGGCCGCGCAGCTCGTGACGATGGAAACCTCGAGCGGCAGAATCTGGAACCGCTTCTCGAAAAGCGGCCCGGCTGCACGCGCCAATTCTGCCTGCGAATGAATCAGGCGAGCAGGCCTTCGCCTGTAAGCTGCTGAAGGCAGGCAGCGACTTCGGCATCGGGCGGCTGCGGCAGATCATAGGCGCTTTGCAGCAATGCTGCGATTTCGCCGGCGCTGTTCTCGCCATTGCATAGTTCGAGAACGATGGTCGCCGTGTGATTCAGATAATGCACGCGGTCGCGCGAGGGCTGATAGACGATATAGCCATCGGCTACCTTGTTGATCTCAAGGCCGGAGACGATTTTCGGACGCTGGAGCGTCGGGACGGTCGCAGGGCTGGACATAAGGCGGACATCCGGAAGTAGAAACGGCCCTCAACCACGAGGGTGGGCGCACTCAATCACGCCCTCCGGCGGATCGGCAAGGGGTTCGATCGCTTTCTCGATCATGCTTGCGACCCGGTCCAGCGCATAGCGCTGCTCGACCAGCGCGCCCGCCTTGCTCACCAACCGGACGGCAAGATCGGGATCGGCCAGGAGGCGCCGGGCAGCGGCGGCGAAATCCTCGGCCGTATCGGCGATGAGAAGATGCTGCCCATCGACGAGCCCTAGCCCCTCAGCCCCCAGGCGGGTTGCGATGACCGGCCGGCCATGGGCAAAGGCTTCCAGGATCTTGATCCGGCTGCCGCCGCCGGCGCGTATGGGAACGATGGCCATGCGCGCCGCGGCATAATAGGGCGCCAGCGACGCCACATCAGCGAGCACGCTCACGCCCGGCCGCTCGCCCAGTGCCAGGACCGAAGCAGGCGGACGGCTGCCGAGGATCGTCACCCGGCCCTCGCCGATGCGCGGCAGGATATCGCGGCAGAAAAACAAGGCGCCGTCGGCATTCGGGTAATAGCCGAGGGACCCAACCATCAGGAAATCGATCGGCTCGACAGGGTCGGATGACGGGGACGATTGCGCTGCCGCCAGTGGCGCAGGATGGCGGATGGCGTTTGGAATCACGCCGAGAGCGGCCGCAGGATAGCGCTGGCCGAGAGCCGCGGCCTCTTCATCGCTTGCAACCAGGCTGAGATCGAAACGCGGCAGATAATCGCCGATCAGCGATTCGTATTTGGCAGCGTCGGCAAACTCGTCATCGGCGGCTGCCTGGTCGCCATTGGCAGACAACAGCGCCCCGATGGACCGCAGGGTGCGGCCATCGTCCT
This sequence comes from Dongiaceae bacterium, assembly GCA_036493015.1. GTDB lineage: Bacteria > Pseudomonadota > Alphaproteobacteria > Dongiales > Dongiaceae > DASXQK01. The sequence goes on from DASXQK010000075.1 coordinate 5,416, forward strand.
CGTCCAGATCGAGCACGCAGCGGCTCTTGCCGAGAAAGGCCTCGATCAGCGGCGCGGTATAGCTGCGCCCGGCGTGGACCAGGGCGAAGCGTTGGTTACCGAGATATCCCGCGAGCAATTCGCGGGCGAGGATGGGGTCATAGAAGAAGAGATGCGGCCGGGGGTATGCGCGCATCGCCGCGCGCCGGGCCGCGGGATCGCGATGGCGGGCAATCAACTGAAACAGCGGATGCAGCAGGCGATCCGTCGGCAGGACGATGGTCCGCGCGGCATGGCGTTGGATGAAGGGGGATGGCGTACCGCCCGCTGCCTGTCCGGTCAGCGGCACGATCACTAAGGTGACATCAAAATGCCGGGCATAGGCTTCCAGGAACACGCCCATGCGCATGGCGAGCCCGTTGCCGCCTAGGGCAGGCGGGGTGGGCGAAACGAAGAGCAAAGAAGGTCTGTTGGGCATTATTCTCGGACATGAGCCGATGATCTAGCGGTGGATGATCTCGAGATCGGGCAGGCCCCAGCATTGCAGGCCCATATCATGGGCCATGATGCCGAGACCTTCGGTCTCGATCTCGCCGGCGGCATTTCCGAACAAGGGATGATTGCGGCGGATGGTGCCGCTCTCCCGGCCGTAGAAGAAGGGCGGAAAGATCAGCCCGTCGCGATGGTGATCGGCATGGACCAGAAGCATGGTACCTCCGACGGAATCGAGCCGGACCAGTTCGCTGCCCCGCATCTCGCTCATATGCCGGCCATCCTGCCCCCAGGCGTTGAGATCGAAGGTCTTGCCGCCCGGGCTCACCACGCAATGGGGCTGGAGGATCTCTTTGCCATATGCCAAGAGGCGCTCCACGATATCGGCGGGATATTCTGCGACATCGACATCGATCCACAGCACCCAGTCTTCATCCGCCAGGGCACGCATCAGCAGATGATTGCGGCTTTTGGCCAGGATCGTGCGCCGCGGAATCTGCAAGCCGGGCGACCAGCGCGGCATGCCGGCGGGGATATGGAATCCAAAATCCTTCTTCCAGAGCTGCACCCGGCGATAGCGCCGGGCAAGATCCGGAATACGCTGCTCGATCGCCGCGAAGGTGTCGTCCGTCGAATCGCTTTCCAGCATGCCAAGCGAGATATTGGCTGCCGGGAAGCTCAGCCCGCCGATCAGGGCGAAATAGCGCTCCAGATGCGCAGTTGCATTCTTGACCGGGGTCAGGACGAGAACCCGGGGCCAAGCCCCTGGCCCGCTCACATGTTGCTCGCTCACCCGTCACCTCTCGTAATGTGTTCCGAGATTAAAAGCCCAGAACGGCGTCGGGCCAGCCTCACCGCTCCGGTGGTGCCCGGCGGGCAAAGGCTCGGCCAGTGCTGCTTGCAGGCAGCGGATCGTCCCGTCATCGGCAGATCTTGGCGGAAGCTCGGCCAGATAATCTGCCAGCGCCTTGCTGAAACCGGGGATTGCTTGGCGCAGGACTTTCAATGTCGCGGCAAGCGCGTCGGCCGCGGCCTGGCTTTCCGGCTTTGCCGCCGGCGATGCCAGGATGCTTTCAAGCAGGGCCATCGCGCTGGCGATCGGCGGATCGCTGGCCGGGACCGCAGCGCGTGGCGTCAGCTGGACCTCCCAGGCCTCCAGCTCCAGCGAGCGGCCGAGCCAGGAGCCGTCACCCGATGGCCTGAGGCGAGCACCGGTGTGCCGGCGGCCTTCAAGGCCCAGCAGCAGCCCCTCGCCATCTTCTTCCACCCACCAATAGAATTCGTTTTCCGCCCGGCCTTCGCCGATCCGGTTGTCGGCGAGCAGTTGCAACGTCTTTTCACCTGAGCCGAGCTTGAGATAGGTGAACCATTCGCTCTGCAGCAGCGAGGCCGCCAGCAGGCGCGCCGGGACAGAAGCCGCTGGCGGCGCGAAGACGCGGCCATTCCACACCCGTTGCAGCTCGGCCAGCAGCGCCGCGCACTCGTCGTGAAGCTCAAACCCGGCGATGCGCGGATTGGCACCGCCATAGGACCATTTGGCGCCGTTGCGGTGCTGGAAGATGATGCGCCCGTCGAAGTCACGCTGGTTGATGACGCTGTGGCGCAGCAGCGGCGCATGCGCCGGCATGGTGTAGTCCTGGCCGAGGCGCAGCCAGGCGATAAGGAACGTGTCCTTGTCGCCATAGAGATGTTGATAAAAGAAATCCGAATGCTGGTTCATGTGCTGCACCAGCTGAAGCGCTGCCCAGCAGCGCTGCTTATCCACCAGCAGTTGTCCCGATTCGATAGAAGGCGTGCTGCGATAAGTAACGCCGGCGATCTGCCAGATCGGATTGTCGGCGCGCAGCCTTACCACATCGGGCCAGAAAATCGCGCCGGCGGCGGTGTATTGCGGCAACTCGAACAGGCCGGCCGGATCGATCAGCGGCACATTATCCGCATCGAGCAGGAAGACCTCGCGGAAGCGCGAATGAACGATGGCATAGGATTTCAATTCCCAGCCACCGATGATGCGCAGCGGATAGCGCTTCGTCAGGCCCAGGGCATCGACGACCTCGACATCGAACTCTTCGAGCAATGCCTGCATGGGCGGCCCGATTTCCTCGGGGCCGAGATGCCAGAGCTGGATCGGCAGGCGGCAGCCCAGCACGCGGCGCAAGATGCCGATGGCAACCCAGGCGCAGGTGAACAGGCGTGACCCGCCGGCGCAGATGACGATGCCCCGCCCGGCAAACCGCTCGGTCGGATAAGGCGGCGTGGCGGCAATCGCCGCCTCGAACATCTGCTGCTGCTCGTCCGATATGTCGCTGGGCGGCATTGGTTCTTTTGGGCTGCTTTCAGGCCGGGATCGCAGGCGCCACCCTAGCTTGGATTTCCCGGAGCCATAAGACAACTGGGCCATACGGCAATCAGGCGCTAGACCCGTGGCGGGGGAATCCCGCTATCGCCACCGCCGAGCAACAGGCGCGGCAGATGGCGAAGGTGGTTTCGCAACAGAGTGCCGATCGCCCGCAGCCGCGCCGCTCCTAAACCATCGCCGCGTGCCGGTTGGTAGAATCCTTTGTTCGCGAGATACCAGGGCGCCATCGCCTGGCGCAGTTTGTAGACCAGGATGGCAATGCGCCGGATTGACCGCGGATGACGCGCATTCGCCCGGCAGCGCAGATAGTGCCGCCGTTGCGCCCAATCTTCGGCGAAGCCGGCAGGCAGCATGGCACCGAACAGACGCCGGGCCGCATACAGATGCGCCTTCATCGCCTTGTGCAGATCGCCGACAGCGAGGCGCTCCAGCACCCCCCAATCGAGGCCGTTATTTTCCGCGCGCGTGATCACCGCCGTCTCGTAGAGATAACGCAGCGCCCAGTCGCCGGCAGCGAAATTGAGATCGGCAATTTCGGTATGCAGGATGAGATGGACCAGGTTCTCGGCACGCGGCAGCTGGCGGCAGCCGGCGCCGGCAAGATCGAGCCGCTCCGTGCGCCCCCAGAATCCCTCTTCCGTCAGGTAATCGGGCAGAGGCAGTGGCTGGTGCAGCGAGAGCGGCCGGCGATGAAGATCCAGCTCGACCGCGCCAGCGGGATGCGTGAAGCCGACGGCATGGGCGGCCTCTCCCACACGGCGATAACCGGCATCGCCCAGGGCGGTTTGCGCCCGGTCCCAGCCGTCGCCCGGCACCACCAGGTCGATATCCCGCAGCATTCTGGCGCCGGCAAAAGGGGATTCCCCGGCCAGGATCACGCGCGTGCCTTTCAGCGCCGCCGGTTCGATTCCCACAGCGTTGAGGATTGAGATCACGCCCATCGCCTGGCGGCGGATATCGGCGTTGCGCGCGATGTTGGCATGGTGATCCTCCTCCAGTGCGAGCAGATAATGCCGACCGCCCGCATGCCCCGCATGCCCCAGCCGTCGCGCAAGGAAGACGCGCATCGCATCGGGTACTGGGCTCGTCAACTTTTTGCTTAGAAGTGCCGACCAGAGGGCGGGCGCCAGAAGATGCTGCTGTGCGAACCTCATCAGCGCCTCCCAATCGATCCCGCCCTCCTCGATCGCTTGCGCAAGACGGGCCTGCTGTTCGGCGCCGGGCCCGCGGTCAGAACCGAGATGGAGGATCGCGGTAAGGCTCGTGAGAGAATCGAGAGAGCGGCGCTTCATCGGCGCCGCCTCAATCGAGATAGGGCAGGACGGTGGCCTTCAGTGCTTGCACTTGCCGCTGCCAGGGCAGTTGCGCCAGCGTTGCCGCTGCCTTCGTCCCGCGGCGCACCGCTTCGGCGCGGTCGGCATAGACGGCTTCGAGCTGTTCCAGGATTTCCTCGCAATCGCTTTCGCCCCAGCCCTCGCTGCCGGCCACGCCAGCGCGCCCTGGCTCGACCGGCTTCTGCCGCGACAGAGCATAGCTGTTCTCTGGCGTCATCAGATCGAGATGCCCGGTATTGGCCGACAAAATGGTGGGCAGGCCGCATGCCATGGCTTCCATGGCAACCAGATTGGTTCCGCATTCGCAGCGATTGGGGAACAGTGCCACATCCACCTCGCGCAGCAAGGCCGGCATTCTGGGCTGCGGCACCGTGCCCAGATCGATGATGGCATCGGCCGGCAGGCCGAAGCTGTTCGCCCAGCCGGGCACATCAATCGCGCCATCGGGCCGAAGCAGGGGTGCTGGCAAGTCTTCGCCCGCCAGGCCTTGCGACAAACGGGGCCAAGGGCTGTGCCAGGCGGTGACCAAAAGCGCGTCGGGATGGCGGCGGTGGAAGTTGCGGAAGGCACGCATGACCAGATCCTGCCCCTTGCGATATTCCAGCTTTCCGCCCGAGAAAATGGCAAAGCGCCCCTTGTATCGTCCGCTGCGCGGGCGGGGATGGAACAGCCCGGGCTCGATGCCCTGAAGCACCAGAGCGACCGGGCCGATGCCGGCATCTTCCAGCACCTGCTGGTTCCAGCGGCATCCGGCGACGATCAAGGGAAACCGTTTCGCCCGCTCGCGCGCCGCGGCATCGTTGGCCGTATCGATGGAAAAGACCATACCGATGGTGGGCTTGCCGAAGACGTAATTTCCGTCTGGAAGGGGCGCCACGCGCATCTGGTCGTAGAGCGGGTGCAATACGGGGCAGGAGACATCCAGCACCGGTCCCGGCACCCCTGCCAGCGTCTTCTGGAAGGCGAGCGAGACCGTCGCAAAGGGTGCCAGGCGCGCGCGCCAGGCGGGATCGAGCCCCGGCAGGCCCAGCAATTCCGGCGGATCGAAGGGCAAGGCGGTCAGGGGTGCCAGGTCTGGATCGCCATGCCAGTGGAGCGCCATGTTGATGGCATAGACCCCCCAGCCAAAGCGCCAGGATGGCGCGGCAACAACCAGAACCGTACGCCGCCCTTTAGCCGGCATCCCTCCTCATCCCCTTGCGCGCCCTTCGCTCTGCGATCTAAGAAGCCGCGTGGCCGCCGGTCAAGCGCCGCAATCCGGCGGGAATCTGCCCCGGCACTTGCGCGGATTTGACAGGCGAGGCAAATGAACCGAGCCTAGATGCTGGCTAGGCCCGCCGGCAGATAACGGGGTGATCGTGGCAGAATTGAAGACCAGACAAAGCGGCGGTCCCGCCGCGGGACTGGCCAGCGACCAGCGGCCGGATTTCAGCAAACTGGATGCGGCGCTGGCCGACACGTCGTCGGCCATGGATCGCGTGCTCGACGAGCTTCTGCCCCGGCCCCATGGCCGTCATGCCCGGGTGCAGGAGGCGATGCGCTATGCTGTCTTCGCCGGTGGCAAGCGGCTGCGGCCCTTTCTGGTCGCAACATCGGCCGGCCTGTTCCATGTGCCCGCGCGCCACGGATTGCGGGTCGCTGCAGCGCTGGAGGCAGTGCACACCTATTCGCTCGTCCATGACGATCTGCCCTGCATGGATGACGATGTGCTGCGCCGGGGCAAGCCGACCACCCATGTGAAATTCGACGAGGCGACCGCCGTGCTGGCGGGCGATGCGCTGCTGACGCTGGCCTTCGAAATCCTGGCCGACGGCGAAACCCATCCCTCGGCCGAGGTACGCGCCGGCCTCGTCACCGGTCTCGCGAAAGCGGCCGGCAGCGAGGGCATGGTCGGCGGCCAGATGATGGATATGCGCGCGCCCGGCGAAAGCCATGACGCCGAGGACGTCGTCACCCTGCAGCGCATGAAGACCGGTGCCCTGTTCGAATTCGCCTGCGAGGCCGGTGCCATCCTGGGCGAAGCGGGATCGGCAGCGCGCGACACGCTGCGCGCCTATGCGCGCGATTTCGGCCTCGCCTTCCAGATCACCGATGATCTGATCGATACGTTGGGCGATGCCGATGCGGCGGGCAAATCCGTGGGCAAGGATAAGGATCAGGGCAAGGCGACGCTGGTCTCTCTGCACGGGATCGAGGGAGCGCGCGCCGAGGCGCAGAAGCTGGCGGCACGGGCGGCGGCACGCTTGGCGGGCTTCGGCGAAGAGGCTGAATTGTTGCGCGTCCTGCCCTACCGGTTAATTGATCGTGACCGTTAACTATTTGCTCTAGTTTATATTTTATCGGTGGCAGCAGGGCTGGCGGAGACTGCGGGGCTGGAATAATCTCCGCCGCATCCTAAATGGTGGGCGATGATGGAACTGCCCCAAAAGGACACGGGCGATGACCTATTTTGATTCGACCTATTTTGATTCGAACCGGCGCCGTTTTCTGGCGCTCTCCGTGGCGAGCGTGGCCTGCTTTGCCCTGCCGGGCGCAGGACTGGCTTCGGCGGAAGATCCGACCGCGCGCATCCAGGCCTTCTACGACGTGCTGCTGGACACCATGAAACAGGGCCAGCAGCTGGGGGTGCAGGGCCGCTTCGACAAGATGCTGCCGGCAATAGCATCCACCTATGACATTCCCGCCATGACGCGCATTGCCTGCGGACCGGACTGGAACAAGATTCCGGCGGATAAGCAGCAGGCGCTGATCGATGCCTTCGGGCGGATGTCGGCGGCGATCTATGCCGATCGCTTTACCAAATTCTCGGGCCAGCATTTCGAGGTCAACCCGACCACGATCTCCCACAACGCCGATGTGGTTGTGGCCACCAAGCTGGTGCCCAATGATGGCGACCCGGTGGCGCTGAACTATCTGATGCGCGGCCCCGCCGGCGATATGAAGGTGGTGGACGTCTTCCTCGATGGCGCCATCAGCGAGCTCGCTACCCGCCGTTCGGAATTCTCCGGCGTGCTCAAGTCCGATGGGGCCGATGCGCTGCTGGCCAAGATCAAGGACCGCGCCGACAAGATCCTGAAGGGCACGGCCTCCTAGGCGCTATTTGCGCTGAACTGCCGGCGGCGGCCCAAGCAGGGCCGGCAGGAACAGCAGCGCCGAGATCAGCGTACAACCCAGCGACAACGCCAGCAGCCGGCCCATGCTGGCCGTGCCCGGATGGTTCGACAGGCAAAGCGTGCCGAACGCCGCAGTCGTGGTGAGCGCGCTGAAGATGATGGCGCGGGTCAGGCTGGATTGCAGCGGATTGCCTTCTCCCCGCCGCCAGGCCATCACGAAATAGATGTTGAAGGCCACGCCGATGCCAAACAGCAGCGGCAGCGCGATGATATTGGCGAAGTTGAGCGGCCAGTCCAGCAGGACCGACAGCCCGAGCGTCAGCAGAACCGACAGGAACAGCGGCGCCAGAGTGAGCGCCACATCGCTGAAGCGGCGCAGCACCACCACCAGGATCCCCGAGATGGCGAGCAGGCCGCCAAGGCCGGCGCGCGCGAACGCCTCGACCACCGTGCGGCCGGAATCCTGGATCGATGTCGCCGAGCCTGCAACGTCCGGATCGATCGAGCGCACCGCGGTCACGAAGCGGCGCAGCACCTCGTTGTCATTGGCATTGCCCTTGGGGTCGACCTCGATCCGCGCCCGCCCGTCGGCGGCAAGCCAGTTCTGCTTGAGCGCCGGCGGCAGATTTTCCAGCGTCACCGGCGCTGCCTGAAGTGCATCACGAAGCTGGCCCAGCATCGTTTGCAGGCCCGGGATCAGCGCCTGCTCTGCCGCTTGGCGCTTGGCGGCATCGCCCGCGGCCAGCCCGTCCAGCGCATCGGCCAGATGGCGTGCCTCGTTGGCGCCGGCGCTGGTGTCGCTGGCTGCTGCTTCGCGCAGCTTGCCGGCCGCCCGCTTCATCGCCGCGACATTGTCCGCGTCACTGGGCGCCGGCTTCACCAACAGCGGGTTGAGGGTGAGGTCGAGAAGCTGGGAAGCATCGCTGATCAGCGCCAGCTTGGCGTCCTGGTCGGAGGGAATGAAACTCGCCAGCGTTATCGTCTGGCCCACCTCCGGCAGCTTGTCGAGCTTGGCTGCAATCCTCTTCGCCTGATCCAGCGACGGCGCCAGGATACTGGTCGAATAGGGCGTGGCGGCGGGATCCTGCATCAGATCGAGAAGGGTGGAAACGGATTCGACCTTGCTGGAGCGCAGGTTCAGCGGGTTGAAGTCGAAGCGCAGCTGGCTCGAAAGCGCGATGCAGCCCACGGCCACGGCACCGGCGGCGATCAGCACCAGGCGGCGCTTGCGCAGAAGAAAGTGATCGACGGGTGCCAGGAAGCGATAGCCCACCTCGGCCGGCTCGCCCGGCGGACGCAGGATCAGGATCAGTGCCGGCAGCAACGTTACGCTGAGGAAGAGCGCGATCAGCATGCCGGTGCCCGCGATCAGACCCAATTCGGAGATGCCGCGATAGTCGGTCGGAAGAAAAGCGTAGAAGCCGGCGGCGATTGCCGCGGCCGCGAGCGCCAGCGAACTGCCGACGCCGCGCGCGGCGGCGCCCAGTGCGGACGCCAGGTCCCCCTGGGCATGGCGCTCGGCGCGATAGCGCACGGCGAACTGGATGCCGAGATCGACCCCCAGCCCCACGAACAATACGGCAAAGGCGACCGAGATCAGGTTGAAGCGCCCCACGGTCAGCAGGCCGAAGGCGGCGGTGAAGATAAGGCCGACAGCCAGCGTACCCAAAATGGCAGCGATGATTCGTACCGAGCGCAGGCCCAGCCATAGCAACAACGCAACCGCGGCGATGGTGATCAGGGCATTGCGCGGCGCGCCATCGGCCAGACTGCCGAACTCCTCATCGGAGAGGGGGATCGAACCCGTTAGCCGTACCCGCACCCCCTTGTCAGGGGTGAGGCCGAGATCGAGGGCCGCCTGGCGGATGGCGTTCGAGGCCTTCTGTCCCGGTTCCAGCGCGCCGAACTCCAAGGCCGGCTGCACGAGGATCGTGCGGCGGATCTCGCGCAGCTTGGGTGGCCGGCCGGCGATAAGATTGCGCCAGGAGAGTGAGGCGAACTTGCCGGCCCCGACGGCTTGCAGCGTATCGGCGAGCGCGCGGAAGGGTGTTTCCACATCGGTGAACTTCGCCTGGCCATGGATGACGCCATCGGCGAGGTTGCCGAGCGTATCCATGACGCCGCGGAGGCTGGGATCGGCCGCGAGCGAACCCAGCAGCGGCTGGGCGGCGATGATATCCTGGGTCGTCTTCTCGACCTCGCTCGTCGACAGGAACAACAGCCCGTTATGTTCGAAGAAGTCGCCGCCATCCGGGCGCTCGATATGGGGGAATTGCGCGGGATCGTGGGCGAGGCGCTGGGCCAAGACTGCCGTCGCACGTTCCGCCAGCTCCGGCGTCTGGCCATCGACGATGACGGCGATCAGTTTCGTCTGCTGGGGGAAGGCCGCATCATAAGTGATCTCGCGCTGACGCCAGGGCAGCTTCGTCGAGAACAGCTTGCCGCTGTCGGTATCGATGGCGATGTGACGGGCCGTGTAGACGCCGGCCGCGATTGCCAACAGCAGCGAGGCCAGCACGACAAGCCAGGCATGACGGCAACTGGCCGCGGCAAGCCCGCCGATCCAGTTGAGCCAAGGCGCAGGTTGGCGGGTGCTCATCGAGGGGCGGGAAAACGGTGAGAAGCACGCATGGGTTTCATGATTTCAAAACTATGATTTGCGGAAAAAGAGCGGGACGGCCTGCGGGACAAGTTTCGCTGAAAAAATCGGCGCTCTTATGGCCGATTTCCTGGCAGGTCCCAATGAAAAATAGACGTGGGCGCCTGAGTGTTCCATCACGGCACGAAACAAGGTCACACGACCGCGCCGGGCAGTCTCGGGATCAAAACAAGAACGCCTCGACTTGACGCCGTATGGCGTCTTGGCCTAAACACCGCGGCCTGAATATCGCCCAACCGCAATCTGGCAGGCAATTCGGATCGGTCCTGCCCGATGATCTCCGTTTTGGCAATTGCTCAGGGGCGCCCAAGGCGCCTCGGGGCGACAAGCCGCGTCGCGGTGATGTAACATTCGAGTCGGGGTCTAAGCTCAGGTTCCATATGCATGCGGACCAGGTCAGGGCGCGCAGCACGGGCTTGCAGGAAAACGCGCCGCCGAAAGGCTGGGCGTCGTGAGTGGGCGGGATGAACCGCCGGATATTGGATTGAGATTGGCGGCATTGCAGCCAGCGATGCCACCGCTGGAATTTTGTGCGTAGAGAACGAGGGTCGCTGTCATGCAGGTCATCCTGGCCCAACCTCGCGGTTTCTGTGCCGGTGTCGTCCGGGCCATCGAAATCGTCGAGCGCGCGCTGGCGAAATATGGTGCGCCGGTTTATGTCCGCCACGAGATCGTGCATAACCGCTATGTCGTCGAGCGGCTGAAGAAGATGGGCGCCAAATTCGTCGAGGATCTCTCCGAAGTGCCGCCGGGCGCCCATACGATCTTCAGCGCCCATGGCGTATCCAAGGCGGTTGAGCGCGAAGCGGTGGAGCGCGATCTCTCGGTGCTCGATGCGACATGCCCGCTGGTGGCCAAGGTGCATAGCGAGGGCAAGCGCTATGTATCGCAAGGACGC
>DASXQK010000076.1:0-2185 GCA_036493015.1 Dongiaceae bacterium
CCAGGCTGCCATCGTAGTTCTGCGCCATCACGGCCAGCGCCGGCTCAATGGCGCGCCGATCGGCCAGCACGTTCGGCTCGCTGCCGATCTGCACCAGTGTGTTGGCATCCTGCCCAGCCATGGTGAGGATGCCGCGGGGCCGGCGGTATTTGAACGAGCGCGACAGGATCCAGTGATCGTCGGCCGCCAGGGCGGAAGCGACCGTGTCGCCGGCATAGCCCGTGTATTCGCGGCCCTCGAAGCTGATGGCAATGGCCCGCTGGCGGTCGAGCAGCCGGCCAAAGGGGGCCCCAAGCCGGTTGACGCCGCCGCTCACGCCTTGCCGTCCTTGGGTCCCGCACCCTTCATGTCGATGCGCTTGTCGAAGACATCGCCCGCCGCATATGTGCGCACGATCTCATCCGTCACGGTGTTGCGCTCGGCGATGAACCAATAGGAGGTGGGCACATGACACCACCATTCCCGCACCATGCCGGCCTTGTTGTTCTCGATGAAGACGTAGCCCGCCCAGTCGCGATCGCTGGCGGCAGCATCGGGCATCGGTTTCACTTCGCCACCCCAGACGAATTCCGAGATGTTGCGCGGGCCGCTCAGTGGGCAGTTTAGGATTTTCATGGCTTCGCCATGCTGGTCAGGATTTTCATGGCGCTGCTCTAGTGTCCCACCGAGGCCGCGCCCTTTTCGCCGACCTGCTCCATCTCATAGAAGCGCTCGAGGCGGAAAGGATGCAGCAGTTCCGGGATCTTGCCCGTGGCGACCGTCTCGGCCATGCGCTTGCCGCAAACCGGCGTCGCCTTGAAGCCCCAGGTGCCCCAGCCTGAATCGATGAAGTAGTTCTCGACCGGCGTCAGCCCCATGACCGGGCTGAAATCCGGCGTCATATCCGCCATGCCCGCCCATTGCCGCACCAGCTTCACATCGCCCAGGAAGGGAAACAGCTCCAGCATGTGGCCGAGCAGTCCTTCCTTGAAATCCAGGGTCGAGCGAGTCGAATAAAGCGCGTAGGGATCCGTCGAGCCGCCCATCACCAGCTCGCCGCGCGAGGATTGCGAGACATAGACGTGCAGGCTGCCGGATACGACGATCTGGTCGAGGAACGGCTTCAGAGGTACGGACACGCAGGCCTGAAGCGGGATGGTGCGGATCGGCAGCTTGAAGCCGGCGAGGTCAGAGACACGGCTGCTGGAGCCGGCGACGGCCTGCAGCACCTTGTTGCAGGAGATGCGGCCGCGGTTGGTCTCCACACCCTTGACCACGCCGTTCTCGATGACGAAGCCGGTGACTTCGGTGTCGGTATGGATCTCCACACCGTGATCGCCGGCATAGCGGGCATAGCCCCACGCGACCGCGTCATGGCGCGCGATGGCGCCCGGCGGATGATAGAGTGCGCCCATGATCGGATATCGCACGTCGTCGGACATATTGAGCGAGGGGCAGAGGCGCTGGATCTCGTCGGGATAGATCAGCTCGGAATCGACGCCGAGATGCTTGTTCACTTCCGCGCGCCAGCGGCTGGTGCGCATGGCGGCATCAGTATGGGCGAGGGTGAAGTGGCCGCGCACCGAATAGAGGATGTTGTAATCGAACTCCTCGCTCAGCCCCTGATAGAGGCGAACGGATTCGTCGTAGAAGGCCACGCCCTCGGGTGTCAGGTAGTTGGAGCGGATAATAGCCGTGTTGCGCGCGGTGTTGCCGCCGGCGAGATAGCTCTTGTCGAGGACGGCGATATTGGTGATGCCCCAATCTTTGGCTAGATAATAGGCGGCGGCGAGCCCATGGCCGCCGGCACCCACGATCACCACGTCATAGGCGGGCTTCAGCGCCTTCGCCTTGGGGAAATGGCGCCGCGCGGGGTATTTCGCGCTCAATCCGTATTTCAGCAGCCCGAACGGCATTCGATTGACCTGGAAATCCCCGAAAAACTTGTGCCGCAAGCTACAAAGCGCTTTCCCCGTGGGCAAGGATATTTCCGCCGGGAAAAGCCCGGTGGTCTGGAATTGGCGGCAAATCCGCCGCCTACGATCTTGTCATCCGCACGATCAGCGGCCATGCCCATCTTGTCACGCCGCTGTTGAGCGGCCATGAATTACCGATGGCGCGCAAACCAGGCAACAATGTCGTGCTCACGGAACCGGCGGCCAACGCGCTGCGCCAGCAGTTCCTGGGTTGGCAATGCCGCATCCGG
>DASXQK010000077.1:0-10293 GCA_036493015.1 Dongiaceae bacterium
ATCGTCGATCTGGCGCGCATGCCCCATCTGCTGATCGCCGGCACCACGGGCTCGGGCAAGTCGGTGGCGATCAACACGATGATTCTTTCCCTGCTTTATCGCCTGCCGCCCGACCGCTGCAAATTCATCATGATCGATCCCAAGATGCTGGAGCTGTCTGTCTATGACGGCATCCCGCATCTGATCGCGCCCGTCGTCACCGATCCGCGCAAGGCCATCGTCGCGCTCAAATGGTCGGTGCGCGAGATGGAGGGCCGCTATCGCAAGATGTCGCAGCTCGGGGTGCGCAACATCGAGGGCTATAACCAGCGGGTCGAGCAGGCAGCATCCAAGGGCGAGACGCTGACCCGCAAGGTGCAGACGGGATTCAATCCCGAAACCGGCGCCCCGATCTATGAGGAGCAGCCTTTCGATCTGACGCCGCTGCCCTTCATCGTGGTGGTGGTCGACGAGATGGCCGATCTGATGCTGGTAGCGGGCAAGGAGATCGAAGGCGCGGTGCAGCGCCTGGCCCAGATGGCGCGCGCCGCCGGTATCCATATCGTCATGGCAACCCAACGCCCCTCGGTGGATGTCATCACCGGCACCATCAAGGCGAATTTCCCCACCCGGGTCAGCTTCCATGTCACCAGCCGCATCGATAGCCGCACCATCCTGGGCGAGCCGGGGGCGGAGCAGCTGCTGGGCCAGGGCGACATGCTCTATATGGCCCAGGGCGGCCGGATCATGCGGGTTCATGGTCCGTTCGTGTCCGACCATGAGGTTGAAACCGTGGTCCGGCACCTTAAAGACCAGGGACAGCCGTCCTATATAGAGGACATAACCCGGGAAGAAGAGGAGCCGGAGGGAAGCGGCGAGTCAGGTGCGAGCGAGGAAGGCGGCGACGATCTTTACGACAAGGCCGTCGAACTCGTCTGCCGCGAACGCAAAGCCTCGACCAGCTTCGTCCAGCGCCATCTTCAGATCGGCTATAACCGCGCCGCGCGCCTGATCGAACGCATGGAGAAGGAAGGGGTCGTCAGCTCCGCCAACCATGTGGGCAAACGCGAGATCCTGGCCCGGGACAGCGGGCGCGGAATGGACTAACCCGCGATAGCGGGTACGGCATGGATTAACGAGACGGCCATAGTTGGGCCATAGTTGAGCGACATAAGCGAGATCACATGACCCGGATTCCTCATCAAACTTTCTCCCTCACCCGCCGCAAGATGCTGGGCGCTTTGGCACTGACGCCCTTCGCGGGCTTGGCCGTCTCAAATGCGTTCGCCGCGGCACCGGCGCTGCAACTGACGAACGAAGACCGTGCCGATCTGGCGCGCGTGGCGACATATCTCGACGGCATCCACACCATGCGCGCGCGATTCCAGCAGGTGGCGGCGGGCGGTGGCTTGGCGCAAGGCAAGATCTACCTGCGCCGTCCGGGCCTGATGCGCGTGGAATACGAGCCGCCGGTGCCGGTGCTGCTGGTGGCCGATGGTCTGTGGGTCAATTACTATGACAGCGAGCTGGATCAGCTGACGCAGATTCCGATCTCCCAGACCCCGATCTGGTTCCTGTTGCAGGAAACCATCGATTTCTCGCCCAAGATCACGGTGACGAATATCGAGCGCTCGCCGGGCGCGGTGCGCATCTCCGTCTACCAGACCGAGAATCCCGATGCAGGCTCGGCTTCGCTGACCTTCGCCGACGAACCGCTGCAATTGAAGCAATGGAGCATTACGGATTCCCAGGGCACCAGGATCGAGATCGCCCTGCAGGACGCAGTCTTCGGCGGCGCCCTGGCCAATGATCTGTTCGCCACGCCGCGCACCAAGAAACAGATGAACGGCGGCAACAAGGGTTAGCTCTCGGAGGCTGGCTAAAGCCCGCCCAAAGGTTCGCACTTCTCTCTCGCAGCGCGCCGCCACTTCGACCCACCCATCGCGATCATTGGTGCAATCGGCCATGCCGACGGGCTTGCCGATGATGAGCTGCAGCCGCGCCGGCCGCGGCAAGCGGCGCTGTGACGGCAATGCCGCGAAAGCCCCTTCGAGATAACAGGGCACGGCCGATACATCGCCCGCCGCCAGCAGCGCACCGATACCCGCCTTGAAGGGCGCCAATCTGCCGTCGCGGCTGCGCGTGCCTTCCGGGAACAGCACATAGATCAGGCGATCCTCGCTGAGGCGCTCACGCAGCAGAGCCAGATCCTTGCCGCGCGCTGCCTTGCGTTTCAGCGGCAAGGCATTGACCGCCATGGCGGCGAAGAGCGAGCCGGTGAAGGAGGCGAAGAAGTGATCTTCGGCGGCGATCGGATGCACCCGCTCGAGATGGCGGGCGGGAAGTGCGGCAGTCAGCGCCAGGATGTCGAGATGGCTTGAATGATTGGCGACCAGCACAAAGGGCGGTTGCGGAAGATTCTCCAGGCCCGTCACCGACAGGCGATGGAACAGCCGCAGATAAAGCCGCGTTGCCTTGCGCCAGCACCAGTGGCTGACGAGCAGAGGCAGGCCCCCTTCCCGCTTCAGGCTCGACAGCTTTTCGCGAGGGCCGAGATCGTGATCGCGCGCGGGCTTCAGCTGCCATTGCATCAGATGTGGGCCATCAGATCAGAACCAGAGACGTGTCGGCTGGTCGAGGCCGAAGCCGATGAAATAGTTGATGTAGTGAAAGGCAGCCGGGGCGACCAGCAGCAGGCTGTTGAAGCGGTCGAGGATGCCGCCATGGCCCGGGATCGCATGGCCCATATCCTTGATGCCGATATCGCGCTTGATGGAGGAAAGCATCAGATCGCCCAGCTGGCCCGCCACCGAGACGATGAGGCCGAGGCCAATCAGGATCAGCGGTGTATCCATCAAAGTGGCAGCGAATACAAAGTGGCCCAGCAAGGCGACCACTGTGGTCGTCGTGACGAGCGCGCCGAGTGCACCCGAGATCGTCTTGTTGGGGCTGGTATGAGGCACGAGCTTCGGCCCGCCGATGGTCTTGCCGAAACAGAAAGCGCCCACATCGTTCAAGCCCACGGCGAGCAGCAGCATCAGCATGATTGGCCGGTAATTCGGATCGTTGGCCATATAGCCGAAATGGGCAAGTGCGGCGCCGAACAGAAAGAATCCATAGACGCCGAGACCGACGCGCTGGACATAACCCTGGGGCCGGTCCAGCGGGATCGAGGCAATCGCGATGAAACCGCAGCCGAGCGGCAGCAGGGCAACGAAGAACCCGTACCAGTGATCCGCTGCCGCCAGATTCACCGCGACGATGCCCAGCACCACGATGGCGGAGACCAGATGTTCGCGGAACAGGCCGGTGGCGCGGGCATATTCGCGATAGCAGGCGAGACCCAGGATGAAGACGGCGGCGATGACCCAGAGCCGGCCGAGCAGGATCGGCACGACCATCAGCGGCGCCAGCACGCACCAGGAGCCGAGGCGAAGCCACAGCTCGCGGCCAAGGGTGGGGTTCACGCGGCCGGCAGCCGAGAGTGCGAGAATCAGCAGTGCGCCGAGGGCGAGCGCCGCGGCAACGCCGATGACGATCCACAGGGTGACCGGATTGGCGAACATCCCGCTCATTCCCGCCTTGCGCGCAGGGCCGATGCGATATGGCGCAACCGCCGGCCGGCGGTCAGCCCCGCCAGCACGATGATGAGCAGCAGCACGGCGCGCAGCAATTCGCCGGGCGGCATCGCTTGCTGCAACGATGCGGGCGCCAGGCCGAGCCAGAGTGCGGCAAGCGTCACCATGAACATGCGCTGCTGCTTGGCCATGGGCCCGCCGAAATCGCTGGGCGCGCCCGCGGCTTTTCCCACCGCGCGGACATAGGCGGTCGCCATGGCGGCGAGGGCGGCCAAAGCGCCGAGAGCCCAATCGCCGCCGGCAATGCCGAGGCCGATGAGCACCGCGCTATCGGAGAGGCGATCGGGAATTTCGTTATAGAGTTCGCCCACGGGCGAGGCGACGCCGCGGGCCAGCGCCACCATCCCATCGAACATGTTGGCGGCGAGGCGAAGCTGCACAAACACAGCGCCGGCGAGCCAGAGCCAGCGCGCAACATTGGGCAGGTCCGGTGTCAGGGCAAAGGCAAGCCCGGCCAGCGCGCCCGCAACCAGCCCGGCGAGCGAAATACCGTTGGGCGAAGCGCGATGGGCGGCAAGCCAGTTGGCGATAGCGACCGAGGCACGCAATTGCCGCGCTGCAATCGGCCGCCGGTCGCCCGATGTGGTCATCTTTTTCTGTCCACGTCTTCTCCCTTGGCGGCGGAGTCTAGCATGGTTGTGCGGGTCTAGGCGGAAGGCCGGCCCTGCAGGGGCCGCAGGATGAGTCCGGGCAGATCACGCTCTTCCTCGCCCTCCACGCCGATCGTCATGGCCGGCCAACGCGCCGTAGCATTGGCGCTGGCGAACAGACGGTCCCAGAAGCTGAACACCGTGCCGTAATTCGAATCCGTGTCGCGCTTCAACCGGTGATGATGCACCCAGTGGATCGATGGGGTGATGACGAGACGCGCCAGCGCTGCCTCGAACTTCGCCGGCAGAAGCAAATCCGAGTGATGAAAGATGGTGGCGATCAGCACCAGGGTTTCGAAGGCCAGGATCGAGGAGAGCGGAAAGCCGATCAGCAGGATCACGCCGGCGCGTGCGAGTGCGGAGATCAGCACCTCGCCGAAATGAAAGCGCAGTGCCGATGTGGAATCGAGGAAGCGGTCGAGGTGATGCACGCCATGGAAGCGCCAGAGGAATGACCATTCGTGATTCCAGCGATGCCACCAATAGATCAGGAAATCGAGCAGCAGCAGATCGAGCAGAAGGCCCGCAGCACCCGACCACCAGCCCGGCCGCCAGGCCAGCGCGTGGCCGGCGGCGATTGCCGTCAACGGCAGGACGATGAGCGGCGAGAGGATGAGATTGACGATCGCCAGACCGGCATTGCGCAGCAGCCGGGCGATGCCCCGGCCGGGCGGAAAGGGTGATGCGGGCGCCAGCCGCTCGCCGACGAAAAACACCGCCAGCCAGAGACCGACGGCGATGCCCTTATAGGCCAACAGATGCTCCATGGCGGCGACTATGGCGGCAGGGCCAAGACTTGCCAATGCGGGCAAGCTCGCGTGACCAGCTGGCCCCTCGCCTACCCGCTCCCCCCAAGGAAGACTGGGGGAGAGGGATTTTCTTTTTTCCCTCTCCCGCCCGGGCGGAAGAGGGTCGGGGCGAGGGTGGGACATCTCTGCGCCATGCCATTTGCGAAAGGCTGCATGGCTTTGCAATCAGGCCCGCCGGCGTGACAGATCGGGTGAAAAGGCCTAAATCTTGGGTATTCGCGATTGCCTTCGGAGCGGTCATGAAGCTCGACGCCCAGAGTCCCCTGATCGGCATTCCCGCCTGTGTCAGAAGCCTGGATACCCAGCCCTTCCACACCGTGGGCGAAAAATACATCACGGCGGTGGCGGACGGCGCCGGCGGGCTGCCTCTGATGATCCCCTCGCTGGGCGACACATTCGATATGGCCGATCTGGTGCGCCGGCTCGACGGGCTGCTGATCACCGGCAGTCCTTCCAATGTCGCGGTCGATCTCTATAGCGGCAAGCCGGACCGCCCCGACAGCCCCCAGGATCCCAAGCGCGATGCCACCACGCTGCCGCTCATTCGCGCCGCACTGGCGGAGGGCGTGCCGCTGTTCTGCATCTGCCGCGGAATCCAGGAACTCAACGTGGCTTTGGGTGGCACGCTGTTCACTCAGGTGCATGAGCAGCCGGGTATGGCCGACCATCGGGCGCCGAAGACCGCTGACATGGATTTGAAGTACGCAGCCCGCCATCGCGTCGATCTGACCGCCGATGGCGAACTGGCCAAGTTGCTCGGCACAAAACAGATCCAGGTCAACAGCCTGCACTGGCAGGCGATCGACCGGCTGGCCCCGCGGCTCACGATCGAGGGACGTTCCGATGACGAGGTGATCGAGGCGGTGCGGGTGAGCGATGCCGTGGCCTTCGCTCTCGGTGTGCAGTGGCACCCCGAATACAAAGTCACCGACAATTCCGTGTCGATGGCGCTTTTCCAGAGCTTCGGCAAGGCGGCTCGCGCCCGCTTCAAGGGGCGGCGCGCCCGGGGCTTGGCGGCTTAGCCCGCATTTCTCAGATACAACTTTAAGCTGGCCCGCTAACTTTCACCAAACCTCTGTTTAGACTGATTTAAATCAGCTCTGCTAAGCCGCTTGGCAGACTTGCCAAGCTTGCATAGACGAAAGACTCAATGGTCTTGAATTCCCCGCCTTGGACGCCAAATAACGATCATACAGTGGTCGCTGCCGCAAAGGCTGCGGTCGCCCGAAAGTGGTTTCCCCCACCATGACGGGCTCCGAAAGGAACTGGCCGAACGCCCGGTCCTCCCCTGGCCGGGCGTTCACTTTTTGGGGCTCGGCCAATGGCGCCCGGTCTTCCCCTGGCCGGGCGTTTACTTTTTGGGACAGACTCCACCCCGTTCATAACCTCGTTGGTCTATAAACCCGGCCTCGCTGGTTAGCCCCAGCATTGCCAGCCCCAGGGATTTGCCCTTGCGCCTCGCCACCTGGAATGTGAACTCCGTCCGGCTGCGGCTGGATATCTTGGCGAAGCTAGCCGCCGAGCATCAGCCCGACATCGTCTGCCTGCAGGAGATCAAGGCCAGGCCCGAGGATTTCCCTTTCGATTCCGTGCGCGCGCTTTACCCCCATATCCATCTGCGCAGCATGAAGGGCTATAACGGCGTTGCCATCCTCTCGCGTTTGCCGCTCACCGATCCGCAAGGACGCGACTGGTGCGGCAGGGAAGATGCCCGACATGCCGTGGCTAGTCTTCCCGGCGGGATCGAGCTGCATAATTTCTATATTCCCGCGGGCGGCGACATTCCCGACCCCAAGCAGAATCCGAAATTCGCCCATAAGCTCGATTTCCTCGACGAGGCCACCGGCTGGTTCGCTGAAGGCCGGTCCAACGTCAGGAAGATGATCATGGTGGGCGATCTCAATGTCGCGCCGCTGGAAACCGATGTCTGGTCGCATAAGCAGCTTTTGAAGATCGTCAGCCATACACCCATCGAGGTGGAGAAGCTGGGCCGCCTGCAGAATTCGGCAGGCTGGGTCGATGCCGTGCGCAAGATCATTCCACCCAGCGAAAAGCTTTTTAGCTGGTGGAGCTATCGGGCGGCCGATTGGGCGGCGTCCGATCGCGGCCGGCGGCTGGACCACATCTGGGTGACGCCGGATCTTGCCGGAGATATAAAAGATGCGCGCATTCTGCGCGATGCAAGGGGCTGGACCCTGCCCTCCGACCACGTGCCCGTTATCGTCGATTTCGCCTAGCCAGAAAGTAGCGGCCGGCTTCGCCGCCCGGCAGCGGCAACAGCGTGAAATTCGCTTCGGCGATCGGCTGGTCGGAAACCAGAATCCCCTCATCCTTCAACAGGTCCGCCCAGTAAGGCGCGAGTGCCGCCGATAGCGCCTGGCTTGCCGCGTCATCGCCGCTGCCGACATCGCCATGGATCAGCGCCACCTGGCCCGCGAAGCGCTCGACGGCCTTGGGTGCTGTCTCGTGGAAATCGCCGAGCCAGAGAAGATGTTTTGGCGGAATGCAGTCGGGATGGGCCGCCACGTGCCGATCGAAGACATGGATGTCGCGGCCGGGCAGCCGCTTGCGCAGATGATCGTAACTGCGGCCGTTGCCCAACCCGAACTCCATGATCGGACCGCTATGCAAGCCCGCTTCCATCGCCGCCCAGTCGAGACAACTGCGCAGCGTCTCCAGGCGCCGGATCGCGCTATCCAGCCGGCTCGCGGAGGGAGAACTCATGGCCCGATGGTACCGGCAACTATTGCCGGCGCATGGCGGCGAGCTTGTCCTCGCATTGGCGCAACAGGGCGTTGGTTGTTTCCATGCGATGGGCCAGCACGCGCATCACCTCCACCGCCATGGTGGGAAAATCGCTGACCATGCGGAAGAACAATTCCTTGCTGATCTTGAGCGTCGTGGTCGGCGCTGTGGCGGTTACCGTCGCGGTGCGCGGCACGTCGGCCAGAATGCCGATTTCGCCCACGATCTGGTCTTTGCCGAGTTTGGCGACCCGCGTACTGCCGCCGCCCGGCGATTCAACGTCGATGGCGACCTCGCCCGCGACGATGATATAGGCACTGTCGGCGGCGTCGCCCTGGTGGAACAGGATCTCTTCGGCCTGGAAGACCGCGCGCTCGCTGGTGAAGGCGAGCAGCTTCAGCTTGGCCGGCTCCACCTTGGAGAAAAGCTGGATTCGCCGCAGCATTTCGACTTCTTCATTGAGGCTCATCGCGGTTCCCTCACTGTGCCGCTTGCTCGGCCGGCACGCCGGTGATGCGGTCGAGCACCTCGGCGGGCTTGCCCTCATCGGCGACGCGGCCATCCTTCATCACCACCAGCCGGTCGAAATCCTTTGCCGGCCCGGCATGGCGCATAACCCACAGCACGCCCTTGCCGGTCCGCGCCTTCAGCACGTTCTTGACGATGCGGCCCTGGGCCAGATCGTCCAGCAACGCCAATGCTTCGTTGACGATGAGAAAGTCGGGCCGCTTCAGCAGCGCCCGGCCGAGGCCGATCTTCTGGCGCTGTGGCGCCGTCAGCCGCTTGCCGGCGATACCCGAGGCATAGTCGAGGCCGACCCGCAGCACGGCCGGGCGCAGGGCGAGCTTGTCGACAACCTCGCCGATCACCTTGCCGATGCGCGCAGCGGCCTGGGCCTGCCCATAAACCAGGCGGCCGAACAGCATGTTGTCCTGGACCGAGGCCGCGGCGACATAGCGCTCGGCATCGTAGAACTCGACCGAGGCTTTCAGATCGTCGGGCAGCGATTGGGCAAAGCTGCGCCGCGCCGCCAGCAATCGCGTTTCCAGATCGGCATTGATCAGGCCCAGGCGGTGGCGCGCCTCGATATAAGGGAAGGCCAGCGAGGCGAAGCGGTCGCGATCGGCCTGGGCCAGTGAAGCGACCGGCGATTTGCCGAGCTTGCCGAGCAGGGCACGGTATTCCGGCAGGTCTTCCGCCGAGATGAAACTGAACTGCTCGAAGAAGGGGTGGCCCGGCGGCAGATCGGCGAACAACTCGACCATGGTCTCGGCGATGCGCCGGCCGACATCGGCAAGCGCGTTACCCAGATCGTTTTCCGCCAGCACCTTGTGCAGATAGACGTTGGTGGCGATGCGCTCGGGCTGGAAGGCGGGGCCGACCGGTGCGCCGAACATCAGATTTTCCGCCACCGACATGTTCTTGTTGTAGCGGTCGACATCGAAGGATTCGACCAGCCCGGTGAGTGAAGGATCGGCCAGGCGCGAGCGTAGCGCCCTGCGCGCTTCGACAAATTTGCCGGTGAGATCGCCCTGCTTCTTCACATCGATGGTGCCGCGCAAGCCGAATTGATAGACGTCATCCTCCAGCTCGATCACCTTCAGCGTCTCGACGATGCGCTGGTCGAGCCCCGCCATGTTCTCGGCACCGGCAGCTTCGTAGTCGACCCAGTCGGCGCGGATATCCAGCAGCGGGTTGCCGGCGCGCTTGGATTCGCGGTCGGTCAGCGCGCGCTGGCGCGCCGCCGCTTCGTCATAGGTGAAGGGCCGCAGCGGCGCATGCTTCAGCCCATAGATCAGGTTGTCGCGCACGCTGACGGGAAACAGATAGGCTTCCGGCCCGGCATAACCGAAGCGCCGGCCGATGAAGGATTCCGGCAGCTCCATCAGATTGCGCCCGGCGACCGAAATGGTGCCGGCGGCCAGCGGCATCAGGCGCATCAGCGCCACCGCCACCGTCTCGTTACCCGATGTCGAATCGCCCAGCAGCGCCAGCTGCTGGTCCGGCGCGATGGTGGTGGTCAAGCCGTCCAGCAGCTTGCCGCCATTGTCGTCCAGTGCCACGACGCCGTTGAAGGCAATGTCGCCGGACAGCGCCTCGACCGGCTTCTCCGGCACCGCTTGCAGTTCGACCGCCAGGGTTCCGTCCGGCTCGAACTGCTCCACCACCTGTTCGTATTTGATCTGTACATCCTGGCGCTGCTGATCCCAGTCGATCAGCTCCTTCACCGGGCCGGGCAGGTCCTTATAGGCATTGATGACGGCGACGATGATGCCGAGATCGACCTTGCCGGCGAAGGCCAGCAGCCCGCCCAGCAGGTAGAAGGTGAAAGGCGTGACCTGGGCCAGGAAATTGTTCAGCCCCTTGACCGCGAATTTGCGCTGATAGAGTTCGAAGCGGATGTCGTAGATGCGCGACAGCCGGTCGACGATGTCGGCGCGCTCGAAGTTCGAGGTATCGTGGACGTGGATC
>DASXQK010000078.1:0-8878 GCA_036493015.1 Dongiaceae bacterium
GCTCTTTCTTCTTCGTGGATATCCGACAATCAAACGCTAATCGCCCGGCAAATGGATCGGGAGTAACAACGCGGTCGCGAATGATACGGGTAGCGGCGGAGCGAGCCAGCGTCGCGCCCGGCCACGGCCGAAGGATTGCACCTTGCCCTGGGCGGCAAGCTCGTCGAGGGCGCGCTGCACCGTGCGCTGGCTGGATCCCAGCGCCAGCGCCAAAGCCGAGCTCGACCAGGCTTCGCCGTCGGTCAGGAAGGCGAGAACGGGTGCATGTCCTTCTTCAACTGGCCGGGCCAGCACAACAACCTCGCTTGCACGGCGCGGCGCCAGCACAAACCCCTGTTTCGTGGCGCTGACATCCGCGAGCCCGCGCAAGGCTCGGCGCAGGCGACCAATTTCGACCCGAAGCCGCGCGCGATGGGAGTCATCGGTGAATTTCGCACCGAAGGCCCTGGCAAGAAGATCGGCGCGCGAAACATCCGCTGGCCAGGCCTCGGCCAGTGCACGGGCCAGTGCGAAAAGCACCGGGCGGCGAGATAGACGCACCACCGTGCCGCGCGCCTGCACCGCGTTTCGGCATGCATCGATGACAAGCGCACCGGAACCAAACAGTGCTTCGACATCGCCGAGCAGCAGGGGCCGCTCGGTGCCCCCTGCAATCAGGCGCGCGGCCGGTGCCGCGAGAATCCGCGCGGCGCCCTCGACCTCCGCCGACAGAGCGGGGATACCGGCCTCGCGCGCGATGCGGGATGCCCGGTCAATCGCATCGCGTGCCGCTTTCACCTGCAGTCGCCGCATGGCGATACCGGCGATGATCAGCGCATGAGCGGCCCTGAGCGCGGGCGGCAGCGGCGCGGGGTCGAGCAAAGCAAGCCTCTGCTCGGCCTCATCCAGGCGGCCGATCAGCAGCAGGCGCCTGACATCGAGATAGCGGGCATGGGCGGCATTCGCGTGGTCGTCATGGGCTTCCAGCACGACCCGGGCTGCATCCAGCGCTTTTGCCGAGAAGGCGAGATCGCGGGAGGCAAGCGCGATCTCCGCTTCGGCGACGATGCAGCGGGCGCGGGCCGCGGCCTCGCGCGGGCCGAATCCGCGCACCGCCCGGCGCAACAACGCCTTTGCCTTCACCAGGTCACCCAGCTGCGCCATGGCGATGCCGCGCAGGGCCAGCGCCGGCGCGTCGTCGCGCAGCGCCACGCGGTTCAGCGCCCCGATCGGGTCGCCCGCCGCGAGCGCCCGGGCCGCGGCGGTAATCAGCGAGTCCATAAAATTCCCGCCAAACTTGTCACTCTCGCCCTGTAAGGTCGGTTACTAGGTTAGCCCATACTATGTCGTTCCACCGGCGCTATGCAGCGCACAACCGTGGAGGAGAGCATGCCCGAACCACTCGTCGTTCGCCGCGAAACACGTATTCCCGCACCACCTGCCGCCGTATTCGCGCTGCTGACCGATCCGGAGAAGATCCTGCGCTGGATGGGGACCGAGGCGGATGTCGAGCCGGAGCCCGGCGGACTCTATCTCGTCAATGTCACCGGCGCGCGCAATGCGCGCGGCCAGTTCCGTGAGGTGGTGCCGGTGCATCGGCTCGCCTACAGCTTCGGCTGGGAAGGCAGCGAAGAGGTGCCGCCGGGATCGAGCCTGGTGGAAATCGATCTGATGGACCAGCCGCCGGATGGGACGCTGCTGCGTCTCACCCATACCGGCCTGCCGACACAGGGGCAATGCGACGGTCATCTGAAAGGCTGGACCCACTATCTCGACCGCTTGGCGATCGCGGCGGGCGGCGGCGAGCCGGGCCCCGATCCTTTCAGAGGCCGTAAAGACTGACGATGGAATTGCCCGCGCCGATTGTCTGGCTTGTCGATGAAGCAACAGCATCGCCGACGCCCGAGGCGTTCCTGGCGGCGCTGGGCGAAACGCTGCTGGCCGACGGATTGCCGCTCGCCGGCGGCGCGCTGACGATCGCCGTACCGCACCCGATCATCGCCAGCCGCAGCTGGATGTGGCGGGCGGAAGCCGGAGCGGTGATCGAGGCGCTGGGTTTCGCCGGCACGCCAGCGGGCCATGCCGCGCGAAACTGGCTGGCACCCCTGGGTACGCTGCATGAGGGCAGGTTGGATTCCAAGGGTGCCCCGCAGCGCGACAGTGTGCTTGCCTGGGCGGGAAGGCGGCCCTTCGATGCCAGCGAAATCGGTCGCCTCAACCAGGTCGCGCGCTTCGCTGTGGCGCCGGTCGCCACGCTTGCCGCGAAGGCGGCACTTGGCGCCTTGCTCGAAGCCTATCTCGGCCGGCGCAGCGCCGCGCGGGTACAGGGCGGCGATCTGAAGCGCGGCGCCGGCGAAACAATCCGCGCAGCACTGCTCTATGCCGATCTGCGCGGCTTCACCCAGCTCTCGGAATCATCCGAGCCCGCCGCGGTTATCACGGCCCTCGATGCCTGGTTCGACCGCATTGCGGGATCGGTCCATGCCTTCGGCGGCGAGGTGCTGAAATTTATCGGCGATGGCGTGCTGGCTATCTTTCCGGTGGCCGGAAGTCCCGACGCTGCCTGCAACGCAGCACTGCGCTCGATCGGCGCCGTTCGTGCGGGCATGGCGCGGCTGGATGCCGAGCGCCAGTCCCAGCGCCTGCCGGCGCTTCCCTTCGGGGCCGCGCTGCATCTCGGCGAAATTCTATGGGGCAATATCGGCGCGGCCGACCGGCTGGATTTCACCGCAATCGGGCCGGCGGTAAATCTCGTGAGCCGGCTGGAGGGTCTCTGCCGCCTGCTCGGGCATTCGGTGCTGATCTCCGGTGCCTTCGCCGCGGAAATCAAGTCACCCCTGGTGCCGCTGGGCGAGCAGGCGTTGCGCGGCATTGCCCAGCCCTGCGCGGTGTTCACGCTGCCGGACGCGTGAGGCCTTTCCTCTACGTCAAATCCCGACACGATTGTCACTCTCGCCCGGCCGCTGTCCCGCCCTATCTCTGTCTCATGACGACATAGAAAAGGAGACAGACCGTGACGACGCAGAAGATTGGGCACAAAACCGGCACGCGACAGGAATGGCTGAAGGCGCGCCTCGAGCTGCTGAAAGACGAAAAGGCGCTGGTGCACCAGAGCGACGCGCTGGTGATCCGGCGCCAGGAACTGCCCTGGGTCAAGCTCGACAAGGCCTATCATTTCGATACCGACAAAGGCAGTGCCACGCTCGCCGACCTCTTCCGCGGCCGTTCGCAGCTTCTCGTTTATCATTTCATGTTTGGGCCGGATTACACGGCAGGCTGCCCCTCCTGCTCGGCCATCGCCGACGGGTTCAACGGCTCGACCGTCCATCTCGCCAACCACGACGTGATGCTGTGGGCGGTCTCCCGCGCACCGCTGGCAAAGCTTCAGGCCTATGAGAAGCGCATGGGCTGGACCTTTCCCTGGGCCTCCTCGCTCAGCAGCGATTTCAATTACGACTTCAACGTCTCGATCACCGAGGAGCAGCAGAAAAGCGGCAAGGCCGAATACAATTACGAGATCGGCCGTCATCCGATGGGTTTGAATCCGGCACCTGCGCCCGTTGTCGAGTTCGCCAAGACCTGCGGCGTCGACGCCCCCACTTATGTCCGCGACAAACCGGGCATGAGTGCCTTCGTGCTGAAGGACGGTGTCGTCCATCACACCTATTCCACATATGCCCGCGGACTGGATGGCCTCTGGGGCATGTATCAATGGCTCGATCGCGCGCCGCTCGGCCGCAACGAGCAGGGCATCTGGTGGCACCGCCACGACGAGTACAAAAAGGCCTGAACCATGCTCGCCGGGGCGCTGAACCTCGTGTCTCCCGGACGACGTTTCCGGTATTCCTCCCGGAGGGCATTCGTCATGGCCGCCGCGTTGGTGTTTCTCGCCAGCGCGGTGGCGACGATCCTGTGGTGCTCGTCGATGGCGGCCATGCCCGGCATGGCAATGCCTGGACTGGCCACAGGGGGCGGCTGGATCATGTCCATGTCCTGGACGCGCATGCCCGGACAGAGCTGGGCCGGCATGGCTGCCTCGTTCCTCGGCATGTGGGCCGTAATGATGCCGGCGATGATGCTGCCTTCATTGATGCCGATGCTGTGGCGCTACCGCGAGACTGTCTTCGAGACGGGCAGGGCGCGGCCAGGCTGGCTGATGCTTCAGGCCGGCCTCGGCTATTTCCTGATCTGGATCCTGCTGGGTGCGGCGATATTTCCAATTAGGGTTGCTCTCGCCTCGCTGGTCATGGCCCGGCCTGAGCTTGCGCGAAACGTGCCTCTCGCGGATGGCCTCGTGATCCTGGCTGCCGGCGCTCTCCAGTTCACCGCGTGGAAGCAGCGCCAGCTCGCCTGCTGCCGCTCCGTTCCCGACAGCCGCTGTTTCCTGGGCAAGGGCGCCGGTGCGGCCTGGGCCTGTGGCATCAGGCTCGGTTTGCGCTGTGTTGCCTGCTGCGCCGGCCTGACGGCGATCCTGTTCGTGATCGGCGTCATGGATTTGGGCGCCATGATCATCGTGGCAGCAGCCATTGCCGCCGAGCGGGTATTGCCGCGCGGCGAGCGCGTCGCGCGCGTTGTTGGCGTCGTCGCCATGGCCACCGGGCTGATCTCAATTATGCAGGCGGCCGGACTTATCTGACGTTCCGGCGCAGGAACTCTGCCGCGTCGCCTCGCGGAAAAACGTCACTTGAAAAGGCAACCTAAAGGTTGCATATTAAAAGCCATGGGCATGGACGCTGTTTTTCGCGCACTGGGTGATCCGCTCCGGCGGCGATTACTCGACAGTCTCCATGCCCGCAACGGCCAGACACTCGGCGATCTCTGTGCGGGACACGCCATGACGCGCCAGGCGGTCACGAAACATCTCGCGATCCTGGAGCAGGCGAACCTCATCGCCACCCAACGGCGGGGCCGGGAAAAACTGCATTTCATCAACCCGGTGCCGATCAACGCCATCGCCGAGCGCTGGATCAGGAAATTCGAGCGCCGCCACCTGACGGCGCTCTCTGCCCTCAAAAAATCCCTGGAAGGAAAGAATGGAGAGAACGATGAATAACAAGAGCAGCTTCGTGTATGTGATCTATATCCGCACCACGGCGGAGCGGCTGTGGTCGGCGCTGACCAATTCGGAGTTCGCCCAGCAGTATTGGGGCGGGGCCAGGCCCGAAGCCGAATGGAAACTCGGCGGGGCCTGGAAGCTCACCTTTCCGGATGGCCGGGTGGCGGATAGGGGCGAGATTACCGAGTTCGATCCGCCCAGGCGGCTCGCCATCCGCTGGCGCAACGAGATCATGCCGGAATTCAAGGCGGAAGGCTGGAGCCTCTGTACCATGGAGATCGCGGCCGCCCGCGGGGAAGCCGTCAAACTGACTCTTACCCACGCCATGGAACGGCCAGATTCTAAATTCATCGGCACCGTCTCCAGCGGCTGGCCGCAGATTCTGTCCGATCTCAAATCGCTGATTGAGACCGGCTCAGCTGCCCAGCCACCGAAGTATGATTTTCCCAAGTAAGTCCATGTTGATTTTGCACTGATCGCGGGAGGGGAGGGGCCCTAGATTGAGCGGTAGAAAAACAGGCCTGCGCGGCCCAAGGAGGAATCCCGTGGAACTGAAGCGCAACGGCTCACAGCCTTCCGCGAAAGGCTCGCCGGCGAATTTTACCGGCAATGTCCGCATCGATCCGCTGTTCCAGTCGCCGGGCCCCGCGACCTTTGGCGGCGCGCTGGTCACCTTTGAACCCGGCGCGCATTCGGCCTGGCACACCCATCCCTGCGGCCAGACCCTGATCGTGATATCCGGTCTCGGCTGGACCCAGTGCTGGGGCGAGGGGAAGGTCGAGATCCGTCCCGGCGACGTCATCACCTGCCCTCCGAACAAAAAGCACTGGCACGGTGCGACCGACAAGACAGCAATGTCGCATATGGCGATCCAGGAATCGTTGAACGGCAAGGCTGTCGAGTGGCTGGAAAAGGTCACCGACGAGCAATATCGAAGCTGACCGCGGGACTCTGTGCTTCCGGGTTAGAATACCGTTTGGCTATTGAAAGGCAGAGCAATGCAAAAGCGAAAACTGGGCAAGGGCGGTCTCGAGGTTTCGGCGATCGGCCTCGGCTGCATGGGCCTCAGCCACGCCTATGGCACCGCACCCGACAAGCAGCACGGGATCGGGCTGATCCGCGCGGCGGTCGATCGCGGCGTGACTTTCTTCGACACGGCCGAGATCTATGGACCGTTCGTGAATGAGGAGCTGGTGGGCGAGGCGCTGGCACCGATGCGAAAGCAGGTGGTGATCGCGACCAAGTTCGGCTTCCATGTCGATCCCGCGACCGGCAAGAGCACGGGCCCCGACAGCCGGCCGGCACATATCCGCGAGGTGGTCGAGGCATCGCTGAAGCGGCTACGCACCGATGTCATCGACCTGCTCTATCAACATCGTGTCGACCCCGCGGTACCGATCGAAGATGTGGCGGGCGCGGTGAAGCAACTCGTTGCGCGAGGCAAGGTCCGTTACTTCGGCATGTCGGAAGCAGGCCCGGACACGGTGCGCCGCGCCCATGCGGTGCAGCCCGTGGCAGCGCTGCAGAACGAATACTCGCTCTGGACCCGTGGGGTGGAGACGAACGGCACCTTCGCCGTCTGCGAGGAGCTGGGGATTGGCTTGGTTCCCTTCAGTCCGCTCGGCCGCGGCTTTCTCACCGGCACAATGGATGGCAAGACGAAGATCGGCGAAAAAGATTTTCGCGCCGCATTGCCGCGCTTCACGCCGGAGGCGATGGACGCCAACCAGGGGCTGGTCGAAACCCTGAAGCGCCTCGCGGCGGGGCGCAATGCTACGCCCGGGCAGATCGCACTGGCCTGGCTGCTGGCCCAAAGGCCGTGGATCGTGCCGATCCCGGGCACGACCAAGCTGAATCGGCTGGAGGAGAATCTGGGCGCCGCGGAGGTCAAGCTCTCGGCCGCCGATCGCGCGGATATCGAACGCGCTGTCGCCGCCGTCCCGGTGACCGGCCAGCGTTATCCCGAGTATATGGAAAAGGCGGCGGGGCTCTAGCTCACTCCACCTGGTTCAGATACGCCTCGTAACCCTCGGCCTTCATGCGCTCTTTGGGCACGAAGCGAAGCGAGGCGGAGTTGATGCAATAGCGCAGGCCGCCGCGATCCTGCGGGCCGTCATCGAAGATGTGGCCAAGATGGCTGTCGCCATGCTTGGAGCGCACCTCGGTGCGGACCATGCCGTGGCTCATATCGCGCTTCTCGGCGACATTGGCGGGTTCGATCGGCTTGGTGAAACTGGGCCAGCCGCAGCCGGACTCGAACTTGTCGGATGAAGCGAACAGCGGCTCGCCCGAAACGATATCGACATAGATGCCGGGCGCCTTGTTGTGCTCGTACTCGCCGGTGCCCGGCCTCTCCGTGCCGCTCTGCTGGGTGACGCGATACTGCTCGGGCGTCAGTTTTGCGATTCTCGCGGGATCCTTGCGGTATTCAGCCATCCTCGTTCTCCTTGCTGACCGAAAGGAATCTGGTGCGTGTGGCGATCATCGGCAAGGCCATCCAATGCGCCGACGGTAACGCCCAAGGGTATCGTTTAGCCGCGGTTGCCCGATCGGGCCTTGCGCGCTATCCGGGCTCCGTTTCTATCTCGCGGTGATGACCGCATGGGCGCGCACGGGAAATGTGCCCATGCCTTTGACCTTCGGCGGCACCGCGAAGAAGCGAAAGCCTTCGGTCGGCAGGTGGCCGAGCCCGGTCATGTGCTCGACGATGGGAATGCCGGCGGCGAGCAATGCCGAATGTACGGGCCTGGAACCGCCGGTCGTGTCGTCGATATTGAGGGAATCGATGCCCACCAGCGTGGCGCCCTGGTCGCGCAGATAGTCCGCCGCCTTGGCGGTCAGGAAAGGATGGCCTTCGAAATAGGCGTCGCTACCCCAATGGCGGTCCCAGCCGGTGTCGACCAGCACGGCGCGGCCCTTGACATTGGCGGCGGCAAAAATCTGCCAATCGATGGCGCGGCCCTTTTGCCCGGTGACGCGGAAGACAATGCCCGGCAAGTCGGCAATGCGGCTCATCGGCAACTCGGCCAGGTCAATACCGTCGGGATAGCGGTGATAGGGCGTGTCGAGATATGTCCCGGTGTTCGACACCATGTCGATGCGGCCGATCTGGAACTCCGTACCCGCCGCGTAATGCGAGCGCGATTGCTCGCGCGAGAGGTGATCGCAGATCAGCGGTCCGGGCAGGCCCTTGTAGGTGATCATGCCGTTGGTGATGGTGTGGCTGAGATCGACGATGATCGAGCCGGCGGCGGTGCTCGCCTCCGATCCCGCGCTTTCGGCGCGCTTGTGCCGCTCTTCGATGATCTGCTTGTTCACGATGCGCACCGACCCCACCATGAGCAGCCGCAGATCGCGAATAATATAGGCTGCGAGGGCGTCATCGGCGATGTCATCGCCGGGGATGTCGAGGCGGAAACCCTGGCCCTGGATACCGCCGCCATTGGAGAACTCGACCTCGAAATCGAATGAAACGCGCTTTTCCGTCATCTGCTCCCCGATCGCTCAACAGGCTCGTGAGTTCTAGCGCCTGTTGGCGGTAGGCGGAAGGTGCGCGATCAGTGCGGCCAGCCGTCGGGCATGGCCGGCGGCAGGCCGATATCGCGGCGCAGGTGATTGTTGGCGAGATAGCGCGGCGGCAACTCGTCAGCCTTAGCCAAATTGCCGATCAGCCAGGACGTCAGTTTTTCCCGCCACGGCCGCAGCAGCGGCGCGGCGATGGAACGTTCCACCGCCGCCGGTGAGGGCGAACGCAGGTGCGCAGGTTCAAGAGAACGGGAGGCACACATGATGAAAAGGAACCCTTTGCTTTCGGTTTCTAGCGGCGCTGCAGCCCTCAACGCC
>DASXQK010000079.1:0-8544 GCA_036493015.1 Dongiaceae bacterium
CGGCGCGATGCCTTGTTCGCCAGCGAAGCGCTGGAGGTTGGCGGCAGCACTCGGCGCGCCGGCAAGAAGCCAGAGCACGGCATGGGGAAATTCTGCCAGCAGCTTCATCCACAGGCCGAAGATCACCGGCTCCAGCTTGGCAATCTGGTTGAAGCAGCACAGCACGATCGCATCCTCCGGCAATCCGCATTGAGCACGCGTCATGCCGCCGGCGATGACTTGCTCGCCGTTATTGACCTGATAGCTGTTGGGCAGGCGCAGGATTTTTTCCGTGTAGAAACCCAGATGAGCATCCGGCACGACATTGCGGTCAGCGATCAGGTAGTCGAGGAAATCAGCACCGATGCTGCCGGGATAGCCCAGCCAGTGAAGCTGGAGGAGCGCGGGCCGCAAGGCGGCGATATCGAGGCGTGCGCTGCTGGTATGGCCCGACAGCTCGATCAGGATATCGATGCGGTCATCGGCGATGCGCTGGGCTGCGGCAAGCGTATCGAGCTTGTCGATATTGACGAAGACTTCGGCGTCGCTGGCGATCCGCCGGCGATAGGGGCTCTCATCCTCGCGGCCATAGGCATAGACATGCACGGCGAAGGCCTTGCGGTCATGGGCAGCAAACAGGCCCGCAGAAAGGTGAGCGATGGGGTGATCCCAGATATCGGCGGAGAGATAGCCGATGCGCAGTCGCTTGTCGTTTCCGCCATCGCTTGCCGCCGCCGGGCGGCGCAGCAGCGGACGCTGCCATGCCATGCGCCGGCCGGTTGCCTGGCTATGGCTGCGGGCGATGGCGAGGTTATAGGCGGGATCGTCGCTGCGCGTGATGTTGTGCAGCGGCTGCTCCGGTGCACGCAAGCCCGCCGCCAGTGCACCCCGGTTCATCTCGTCGACAACGGGTGCAAGCCTGGCGATCATTGGCCAGTCGGCGATGTGGGACAGCTCCTGCATCAGCCCGGATGCCGCCTGGTCCGAGCGCGGGTCGCGCCGGAAGGCTTCGCGGTATTCGGCGATGGCGCCGTCACGATCGGCGATCTGGGAGAGGGCGGTGGCCAGATTGCTGCGCGCGGCTATGTTGGCCGGGTCCAATACCACGGCCTGGCGATATCCAGCGATCGCCTCGCTCAGGCGGCCCTGATCGCGCAGCGTGACGGCGAGATTGTTGATGGCGCTGGAGCGGGTCGGCGCCAAGGTGACCGCGCGGCGATACCAATGGGCGGCGAGATCGAGCTGGCCCAGCTCGCGATGGACGTTGCCCAGATTGTTGACCGCGGCGGCGAGATCGGGATCGATGGCAAGCGCAGCCTCGAAGGCGCGGATCGCGGCATCGAAGTCGCGGCGTTGCAGTTGCGCGATGCCGAGATTGTTCAGCGTCACCAGATCGCGCGGGTCGATGGCGAGCGATTGTTCGAACAGGGCCACGGCCTCGGCCAGGCGGCTGAGGTTGAGCAGGGCCGTGGCACGGTCGCGCAGCAGATCGGCGCGCGCTGGCGCGCTTGCCAGCGCCCGGGCGAAGAAGGCTTCGGCGGATGCTGCATCGTTTTGCTGCTGGGCCGCCATGCCCAGGATCTGCAACGCTGCCCAGGAACCCGGCGCCATCGCCAGCACCTGCCGGCAGATAGCTTGGGCGCCTGCGATGTCGCCGGCCTGATAGCGGGCACGGGCATCGGCAATCTCGCTCATGTTTTGGGCATGCGGAGGAGCGTTTCGGGCTGATGACGGTGCCGCTACTATGCATCGCAGGTGCTGGCAAGGCGAGGAGGCTCGAATGGACCCCGAAGACCTGGAGCCACGGAAAAAGAAGGTTGTGCTGCGTGACCTCGACAGCCTGTCGGTCCAGGAATTGACCGACTATATCGGCGAGATGGAAACCGAGATTACCCGGGTAAAAGCCAAGATCGCGGCGAAACAGGCCCATCTCAGCGGCGCCGCCTCGCTGTTCAAGACGTCGTGACGCTGTGGGCTGACGCTCCCGGCTGACGCCTTGGCTCAACCGCTAGCGAAACAAAGCTGGTACGTCTACTAGCATTCCCCCTTGGGCCGGCGTGCCGGTTCGATGAAGTTTCACGGCTGAGTCACGCCGTATTCACGGCCGTCTTCGTATGCTGCACCGCGGGACGCACCCTCGTTGGGGTCAGCCGAGGTAGCAAATTCCCTGCCGCTCCTCTCGCGATCCCGCCACCTCATCGCCGCCGGCCCTGCGCCGGCGGCGCTTTTATGCATGCTGGCGGCGATTCCACGCTTGACCCCAAGGGGAGTGCGGTCATACGGTTTGCCTCCGGCAAGTCAAACAACGAGGCTTCAAACAATAATCGAGAGGGCCGCCGAGCCGCCGGGCCGCGCGGCCCTCCGCTTTTCTGGGATACGCTTACAATCCAGATTAATCCCCGATCCGTGGATCTTGCTCTAATTTGTTTGATCAGCGGCTGATCCACGCCTCAAGTTGATTCAACTCGAGGCGATCAAACGCTAACGGGAGCCCGCCATGGCCGACCCCAAATTGTTTCAATTCGAAACTCTGAGTTTGCATGCGGGCCAGCGGCCCGATCCGGTGACCGGCGCGCGCGCCGTGCCGATCTATCAGACCACGTCCTATGTCTTCCGCGACGTCGATACGGCGGCGGCGCTGTTCAACCTGGAGCGCGTCGGCCATATCTATTCGCGCATCTCCAACCCGACGGTGGCGGTTCTCGAGGAACGGGTTGCCGCGATGGAAGGTGGCGTGGGCGCGGCCGCCACGGCCAGCGGCCATGCGGCCCTGCATCTGGCGATCGCGACATTGATGAGCGCGGGCAACCATATCGTTGCTTCCTCGGCGCTTTACGGCGGCAGCGTCAATCTGTTCACCCATACCCTGCCGCGCTTCGGGATCACCACGAGTTTTGTGCCGCCACGCGATATCGATGGCTTCAGGAAGGCAATCCGCCCCGAGACGCGGATGATCTTTGCCGAGACCATCGGCAATCCCGGACTCGAAGTGCTTGATCTGGAAGCGGTGGCGGCAATTGCGCATGAGGCCGGCATTCCGCTGTTGATCGATTCGACATTTTCGACGCCCTATCTGAACCGGCCCTTCGAGCATGGCGCCGACCTGCTGCTGCATTCGGCGACGAAATGGCTGGGCGGCCATGGCATTGCCATCGGCGGCGTGCTCGTGGACAGCGGCCGCTTCGACTGGGAAAAGAACGCGGCGAAATTTCCCACCATGAGCGAGCCCTATGCCGGCTATCACGGCATCGATTTCGCCGAGGAGTTCGGCCCTCAGGCTTTCATTACCCGCGCTCGTGTCGAGGGCCTGCGCGATTTCGGCGCCTGCATGAGCCCGATGAACGCCTTCCAGCTGCTGCAGGGCATCGAGACGCTGCCGCTGCGCATGGAGCGCCATGTCGCCAATGCCACGGCGGCAGCGGCGGCGCTGAAATCCAACCCCGCCGTCGCCTGGATCTCCTATCCCGGATTGCCGGAGCATCCCGATTATCGCCTGGCCCAGCGCCTGTTCCCCAAGGGTGCGGGTTCGATGATTGCCTTCGGCATCAAGGGTGGGCGCGAGGCGGGGCGCAAATTCATCGAGGCGCTGAATCTTGCCTCGCATCTCGCCAATGTCGGCGATGCCAAGACACTGATCATCCATCCCGCCAGCACGACCCATTCGCAGATGGATGCGGAATCTCTAAAGAAATCCGGTGTGGGCGAGGATCTCGTGCGCCTTTCGGTTGGCCTCGAAGCGGCGAGCGACATCATCGACGACCTGACCCAGGCACTGCGCGTCTCGCAGAAATCCGCGTAGCCCGTCTCCATGCATCTCCAGGTCGACGGAAAATCCGTCTTCGCGGCCACCGGCGGTCGCCGATTCGAGGAGCGCCAGCCCGTCGTTGTCATGCTTCATGGCGCGGGCATGGACCATATCGTCTGGGCCTTGCCGGCGCGCAGCCTCGCCCATCGCGGCCGCGCCGTGCTGGCCGTCGACCTGCCCGGTCACGGCCGTAGCGAAGGGCCGGCGTTGTCCAGTATCGCTGCCATGGGAAGCTGGGTGGTTCGCCTTCTGGATGCGGCCCGGATCCACGAGGCAACCCTCGTCGGCCACAGCATGGGTTCGCTCATCTCCCTCGAAGCGGCCGCCCAGGCGCCGGCGCGGGTGCGACGCCTGGCCATGCTGGGGGTCGCTTCGCGCATGCCGGTGCATCCCGATCTGCTGAAGGCCGCGGCCGAAGACCAGCCGCTCGCGGCCGCCCTCATTTCCTCCTGGGCGCATGGGCCGGCCGGACATTTCGGCGGCAATCCGGCACCAGGCGTCTGGCGCATGGGCGGCGCCCAGCGCCTGTTGAACCAGACGGAGCCGGGTGTGCTGGCAAGCGATCTTGCTGCCTGCGATGCCTATGACACGGCGGCAAGTGCGGCGAGGGTCAAATGCCCGAGCCTGCTGCTGCTGGGTGCTCTGGATCGCATGACGCCGGTGGCCAAGGCGAAGGCGCTGACCGCCGCCCTGGGCGATTGCCGCACGACGATCATCCCCGGCGCCGGTCATATGATGATGAGCGAGACACCGGATGCGGTGATCGACGCCTTGCTCGCCTTCGCGTGAAAAAAAGAGCCGGAGAGCTTTCGCCCTCCGGCCTTGATGCCTTACAGAAGCTAGGGAACCGTTAGCCTGTTAGGCCGCCTTGTTCTCGATGACCTTGGCCGAACCGCCGCCGATCTTGATCTGGCGGGGCTTCATGGCCTCGGGTACTTCACGAACCAGCTCGATGCTGAGCACGCCGTTCACCAGGCCGGCGCCGGTGACCTTGATATGGTCGGCCAGTTCCAGCCGGCGCTCGAACGCACGGCCCGCGATGCCGCGATAGAGATACTTCTTCTCCTCGGCCGGCTTCTCATGCTTGCCCGAAATGAGCAGCGTATTGGCCTGCTGGGTAATCGCGAGGTCGCCCTCGCCGAAGCCCGCCACCGCCATAACGATGCGATAGGAATCGTCGCCGGTCTGCTCGATGTTGTAGGGCGGATAGCTGTAGGCGCCGTCATCGAGACGGGATTCCAGCAGACGCGTCAGGCGATCGAAACCGACGGTGGAACGGAAAAGGGGAGTAAAGTCGAAGCTCGTCATAGCCATATCCTCCAGTTGAGCAATAGGGGGCAGAACACCGTGTTCCGCCGCTTCGCCCGGACCCGCTAGAGGCATCCGGACTTACTGGAGATAGGCAGGCCCCAAACGAAATCAAGGGGCCGCCCGGCAGGCGACCCCTTGAAAATCTGCAGCGAAATCAAGCTACTGCTTGATGCCGAGATTGGAAAAGCGCTTCTTGAACTTGGCGAGCTGGCCACCGCTATCCGACAGGCGATGGACGCCCGTCCAGGCCGGATGCGACTTCGGATCGACTTCCAGATTGATGGTGTCGCCGGGCTTGCCCCAGGTCGAGCGCGTCTTGAAATTCGTCCCGTCGGTCATGACGACGGTGATCTCGTGGTAGTCCGGGTGGATTTTCTCTTTCATGGCAGCGCTCCGTTGAAGCGGGGGCTTATAGCGGAGGGGCTAGGCCGTGGCAAGCCCGGCTTCGGAACCTGCTTTCGGCAGTAACAGGGCGAAGAAGGCGGGC
Organism: Dongiaceae bacterium; assembly: GCA_036493015.1. GTDB lineage: Bacteria > Pseudomonadota > Alphaproteobacteria > Dongiales > Dongiaceae > DASXQK01. Next base: position 5,583 of record DASXQK010000079.1, read on the forward strand.
AGCGCCAGCAGGTATGCCGCGGCCGCCACCCACATCAGCGCCTTGAGGCCAAACAATACCGCCACCAGCGGTACGGCGACCGAACCCACCACCGAGAACAGCCCGTTGATGCCCCAGGCCCAGAGGAAGAAATGCTCCTTGCCCAGGCGCGAGAGCATGCCCATGCCCGTTGGGAAGGGAAATCCCATCAGGAAGGCAGGCGGCAGCAGCAGCAATAGGCAGGCGACGATGCGCCAGCCATAGGGCCAGAGCCCGATCACATCCAGGATCGGCCCCAGGATGAAGGAATAGACCATCAGGATCGTGGCGATGGCGATGAAGACCCGCGGCATGACCTTGCGGCAGCGCTCGAGATAGCGGCCCGAAGTCAGGCTGCCGAGGCCGGAGAAGACCAGCATGCCCGTGATCAGCACCGAGGCCGAGACGGTGGGATTGGCCAGCGCCAGCACGAACTTTCCGATCAGCCCGACCTCGATGAAGATGTAGCCAAGGCCCAGGCACAGGAAATACGTGACGATGCCGATCTTGCCGGGCTGGCGCGAGAAGATGGTTCGCCAGCCGAAGATGACCGGCGCCAGCAGCAGCACCAGACCCAGCAGCACGCTCTCGGCCAGCGTGCCCCAAAGCAGCAGATAACCCCATTCGTCGGAGACGGCATCCAGCATACCCAGCACGATGGGAAGGTCGCCGATCTTGATGTAGCCGGCAAAATACGGCCGGTCGTTGGTCAGCGGCGAGGCATCGAACAGATAGCGCTTCTCGACCTCGTCGCCATCGCCCTTCATCAGCTGATCGATCACCATGCGATAGAGGGCACCCATGGTGAAATCACCCTCGGCGGTCGCGCCATTGCCGGTATCGGCCGTCCCGCTGGTATCGCCGGGATCGGGATTACCGCTCTGCTGCAGCTCGGCGCCGAGATTGCCGGATTCCGATGACGTTCCGTCGGGTGACGTCGCATCCGGCGTCGTCGCATCGCCTTGCTGTGGCGCGGTGCTCGAAGTCGACGCTACGCCTGCGGGATTACTCGCCGGTGAGTTATTCGACGTGGCAAAGAAATTGTCGCGATAGCGGGTATAGAGGCTCTCCGGCGGCTGGCCGTTATAGGTGGCGAGCGGGCGATAGACGACTTCGAAGGCCATGCTCTTGCTATGCGCATCCAGGCTGGCGACCTCACCGGCGGTAAACGCGCCGCGCTTGTAGAGCACGGTGATCGTCGAGAGATAGGTGTGGGCGACATAGAAGCGTTCGGCGATCTTGCCGTCATCGACGCCGCGCCCGGCCTCGGTCATGGTCGTGAGCAGGCGGATCGCCGATTTCGGCGGATCTTCCTTGTTCCAGATCGTCACCGCGAGAATCCCGCCCGGTTTGAGCGTACGCATGAAGCTCGCCATGGCTTCGCGCGTGTAATCGTATTTCTCATAGATGGTATTGCCGCCGGCATTCGAGAGACCGGTCGAATCCGCCAGGCTGAGATCGACAATGTCGAAACTGTCGGGAACCAGCGGCGCATAGAGCCGTCCGGCAAATGGCACCACATGGACGCGCGGATCGTCCAACATATGGCCGGTCATGTCGGCGATCGCCGGATCGCGCACGGCCTGCAGCAGCAGCGGATTGCTCTCAGCCACCGTCACTGCGCTGGCACCGCTGCGCAGTGCCAGGCTGGTGGAAATGCCGCCGCCGAACTGGGTGACGAAGACAGCCGGATCCTTCTTCACCACATAGGGCAGATACATGGGCAGGAAGCGGAAATAGGCGGTCTGGTCGTCCGGCAGCTTCTTGATGATGCCGATGGGACCGTCGCCGTCGATGAACATGCCGAGATAGGCATCGATGGGCATAGTGGGCAGCTTGACCGCCGCCATGTCGGACAGGCCCGGCGCGAAATGGAAATAGGAGCTGCGATAGACCTCGATATAGCCGAAGGGGCTCGCGGCCTGATAGATGCGCTCGGCGTCGGGGAAGTTGCGGGCGTAGGAGACGCCCTTGTATTGCAGGCTGACGATCTGGGGCAGGGCGAAATTAAGTGCTGCCGCGACCAGCCCGGCGATGGCCAGCAGCACCAGGCCCAGCCGGTCGCGCTGCATCGAAAACCAGGTGAGCCCGCCCAGAAACCACAGCGCCATGGGCACCAGCAGCAGCCGTTCGGGCAGCAGCAGATAAAGCGCGCCAAGAAATGAAAGGCCGCCCAGGCCCGAGCCTGCGAGATCGGCGAAATAGACGCGGCCAAAATGCTTCTGCCCGCGCAGGAAGGCGAGGCCCAGGAACATGGCGCCGGGGAGGAAGGGCGCGAAATAGAGCAGGAAGTTTGCCAGCAGCCGCAGTTTCTGCTGCGGATCGGAGACCAGGAAGATCGGGTTGAAGGGCACCTGCTGGGCAAGGCCGTTGGCGAGCGACAGCAGAGGGCCGAAGGCCAGTAAACACAGGCGCGCGAGAAGGTCCTGGTTCGCCTCGATGCGCGACTTGCCGATACACATCACCGCGGAGGCGACGCCGAAGCCCAGCATGGCGATGGCGATGACCAGCGAGCCGAAATGGGCCCAGCTGGCGATCGAGAAAACTCGCATGATGGCGATCTGCAGCGCGATTATCGCGCCTGCGACCAGACCCACCGACAGGTAGAACAGGCTGGCCCGGAGATTTGCCCCCGGGGCCGTGCCGGCTGTTACCAGTGCCCGCCCCCGACCTTGGTGAACGGCACGAAGTTGACGATCTTGCCGTTATAGATGTCGCGCCGCGTCACGGTGATATTGCCTTGGGCGTCGGCCACCTTTTTCACTTCCAGCACATGCTGGCGGCCGGGCGGGCCGATCGGAATCACCATGATGCCGCCGGTCTTGAGCTGCTGCAGCAGCGAGGGCGGAATATGGTCGATGCCGCAGGTTACGATGATCTTGTCGAAGGGTGCCGCATCAGCCCAGCCGAAATAGCCGTCGGCGATCTTGGTGTGGATATTGCC
>DASXQK010000080.1:0-5607 GCA_036493015.1 Dongiaceae bacterium
GGCCACGACAATGCCAGCCCCGACGCCCTTGGCCCCGACGCCCTTGGCCCCGACGCCCTTGGCCCCGACGCCCTTGGCCCCGACGCCGCCAGCCACCGGCGAGAGCGTGAACAGCGCCGCGCCGCTGACCGCCGTCACCAAGACGCCGGCAACCACCACCACGGACGCCTCCGGAACGTTGCTCAACGCATCCGGATCAGGGCAACTCGCGAGCGTTCCCGGCATCACCACGCCGCTGCCGGCAGCGACACCCGATACGACGGTGCCCGCCCCACAGCCCGCGGGTTCGTCAAATATCGTCACATTCGAAAATTCGGGCGGCACAACGGTGACGAGTACCGCGCCGGCGGCCAGCGCCACGCCGGCGGCGCCCGCGCCTGCCATCAACTCCACCGATAACAGCGCCACCACTACGGTACTGACGGCGAGCGGCCTGCCGCAGCCATCCGGCGGCGGGACGATGGTAACAACGACGGCAGGCGGCCTTGCTGAAGGATCGGTCACGGGCGGTTCACGCAACGGGCAGATCCCGCCTGCTGGTGCGACGGCGCCCGGTATGCTGGTACCGACGAACAGCGATGTTTCGCCCACCACCAGGGTGCAGATCCAGACCGGCGCTGTCACCAACGATACAGGCCCCCCGGTCATTCCGCCGGCGAAGTCGACGGGCGCCATCAATCTCGGCCTGCCCATCGGCGGCGGTACGGCAGGCACGGTGGCGCCTGCGCCGGCAGCCGGCGTGACGGTAGCCTCCATCCCCGCCGACACGGCAACATTGGGCGGCGCGGCAACGTCGGGCGGCGGTGATGTCTTTCGGGCGTGGATCGGCACCTTCAAGACAGAGAACGACGCACTGATCTTCTGGGGGCAGGAGCTGCAGCGCTTCCCTGATCTGCTGAAGCCGCTGAAGCTCGTGATCCGTCAGGTCGATCTGGGTGCGAGCCAGGGCATCTGGTATCGCGTGCTGGGCGGACCCTTCGGCTCGCGCGAGGGCGCCGAAAACCTCTGCGGGGCCATCAAGTCGCGCTCGCCGATGGATGAATGCCGGGTGATCCTCAACTGACGCGGACGGACGCCAGCGTCTCTTCTTCGCTGCTGCGATATGCGCTGCTGAGCGTTGCCGAGATGCGCGCCGCCGATGCCGCCGCGATTGCCGGCGGCACAAGCGGTCGCGCATTGATGGAGCGGGCGGGGATTGCTGTTGCCGCTGCTGTGGCGGAACGCTGGGCCGGCCGCGACATGCTGGTGCTGTGCGGACCAGGCAACAATGGCGGCGACGGGTTTGTGGCCGCGCGGCGCCTGCGCGAAGCCGGCTTTCGGGTTCGCCTGGCGCTACTGGGCAGCCGCGAGCGGCTGAGGGGCGATGCGGCGCTGGCGGCGTCGGATTGGCCCGGGCCGGTAGTGCCCGTGTCGAGCGATCTCCTCAGAGACAGTGATCTGGTCATCGATGGCCTGCTCGGCGCAGGTCTGGATCGGCCCCTGGCGGGTGAAGCTCTTGATGCGGTGGCAGCTATTGTCAGCCGCGGGCTGGATTCGCTGGCCGTCGATGTTCCGAGCGGGCTTGCCGGCGACAGCGGCGACATTCTGGGGCTGGCAGCGCCGGCAAAAGCGACGGTGACATTCTGCCGGGCCAAGCCGGGCCATTTCCTGTTGCCGGGACGCTCCTATTGCGGAGAGTTGATCGTTGCCGATATCGGCATCGTGGATGACGTGGTGGAGAAGCTGGGCCCGCGCTGCTGGCAGAACGGCCCTTGGGCCTGGATAAAGCAGTTTCATTGGCCCGAGGCTGCCGATCATAAATACCGCCGCGGTCATGTTGTAATCCGCGGTGGCAGCCGCATGAGCGGGGCGGGCAGGCTGGCCGCCCATGCCGCCCGGCGCGCCGGCGCCGGGCTCGTGACCGTATTGGCGGAAGAAGCGGTTCTGCCGATATATGCCGCTGATCAGCCGGGTCTGCTGACGGCGCCGCTCAGCGAGTTCAGCAGATATCTCGGCGACCGGCGCGTTGCTTGCGTGTTGCTGGGCCCTGGCAACGGTCTGACGGAGGAGACCCGCAGACAGGTTCAGGCGGCACTTGCCAGTGGCAAGGCCTGCCTGCTCGATGCCGATGCACTCGGCGTCTTTGCCGACGATCCAGCCGCGCTCTTCTCCTCTATCAGTGGACCCACCCTGCTTACGCCCCATGACGGCGAATTCGCCCGGCTGTTTCCTGCTCTTAAGGGAGACAAACTTGCCCGTACGCGGGCGGCGGCCAAGGCCTCGGGCGCTACCGTGCTGCTGAAGGGTGCCGACACGGTGATCGCTTCGCCCGATGGGCGTGCTTTGATCAACGCCAACGCCCCGGCCACATTGGCGACCGCGGGTGCGGGCGATATCTTGGCGGGCATTGCCGCGGCCATGTTGGGGCAGGGGATGGACCCGCTTCTGGCCGGCGCTGCGGCCGCCTGGTTGCACGGCGCGGCAGCGGCCAAGTTCGGCCCCGGGCTGATTGCCGAGGATCTGGCCGAGATGCTGCCCGCGGTGCTGCGCGATCTGGCGGCGCGGCTTTGAGCCTTCGCGCGTTTCAGCCCGCCGATCGGGACGCCTGCCTGAATATCTTCCACGCGGTACAACCGCTGGCCTATCCAAGATCTGATACGGGCGCCGCACACGAGGATTTCGATGCGGTCACCCAGGGCGAAGATATCTGGGTGGCGCAAGAAGGTCGGGCAATCGCCGGATTCGTTTCGATCTATCGGCCTGCCGGATTCATTCACCACCTCTATATCGACCCGTCTCGCCATCGCCGGGGTATCGGCCGGGCGCTATTAACCTTTGCGCTGCGCCAGTGCGGCGGCCATGCCGACCTCAAATGCAACGAGGCTAATCGCGCCGCCCAGGATTTCTACCTTGCCGCTGGCTTCCGCCCTGTGGAATGGGGCTGGGCCGCCAGCGGGCCCTGGATTCGTTACCGGTTCTGACGGGTGCGCCCGCCCGCCCATGGTCGCCTGGGCAGGGGCGTTTTCCCCTTGTATAGGGGCTGCCCGTGCTATACATCGCGCGCTGCGCCGGGGCTCGTGCCATGGGCGGCTTGCCATTGGGCAGCATTCCGGGCGGGCGGGCGTGGCGGAACTGGTAGACGCGCCAGATTTAGGTTCTGGTGACGCAAGTCGTGGGGGTTCGAGTCCCTCCGCCCGCACCAGCTTTCGCGGAAATTTCAACCTGGTCCAGCCGGCAGGTTTTCCGGCGGGCTGAACGTTTCCCTGACGGATGAGTGTTCGATGCAAGTGACAGAGACCAATGCGGACGGGCTGACGCGCGAATTCAAGGTCGTCATTCCCGCCAAGACCTTCCAGGACCGGATCGAAGCCCGCCTGCTCGACCGCCAGCGCAGTATGCGCCTGCCGGGTTTCCGGCCCGGCAAGGTGCCGATGAACCTGGTGGACAAGCATTGGCGCCAGGCGGTGACCGGCGAAGAGCTGGAGCGCACCATCGGCGACAGTTCCGCCCAGATCGTCAGCGAGCGCGCCCTGCGCCCGGCGGGCCAGCCCAAGATCGAGATCACCGCCTTCAAGGATGGCTCTGACCTCGAATACAAGATGAATGTCGAGCTGATGCCGGAGATCGAGCCGGTCGATTTCGCCAAGATCGAACTGACCCGCACCGTGGTCGAGATCCCCGATAGCGAAATCGAACAGGCACTCGAGCGCATCGCCAAGGAACAGGCCAAGAGCGAGCCGGTCGCCGAGGCCCGTCCGGCGGAGAAGGACGACGTGCTGGTGATCGATTTCGTCGGCCGGGTCGACGGCAAGGAGTTTAACGGCGGCAAGGCCGAGGGGCATCATCTGCGCCTTGGCGCCGGCATGCTGATCCCGGGATTCGAGGATCAGCTGATCGGTGCGCAAGCTGGCGACAAGCGCGAGGTCAAGGTCACCTTCCCGGCCGAATACCCGCGGGCGGAGCTGGCCGGCAAGGATGCCGTCTTCGATGTCGAGGTAAAGGAACTGAAGAAGCTGGTTCCGGCCGCCATCGACGACGAGCTCGCCAAGGGCCTGGGCGTCGATAGCCTTGACGAGTTGCGCAAGCGCGTGCGCGAGCAGTTGCAGCAGGAATATGGGGTTGCCAGCCGTGCGCGCATCAAGCGCCAGCTGCTGGACCGCCTGAACGAGACAAGCGACTTCACGTTGCCGCCCAGCCTGACCGAGGCGGAGTTCAACCAGATCTGGAGCCAGGTCGAAAGCGACCGCAAGGCCGGCAATATCGACCCCGAGGACAAGGACAAGACCGACGAGCAGCTGCGCGAGGAGTACCAGGCCATCGCCCGGCGGCGGGTCAAGCTGGGCCTGCTGCTGTCGGAGGTTGGCCGGCGCGCCAATGTCGATGTGAAGCAGGAGGAAATTGGCCGCGCGGTCATGAACGAGGCGCGCCGCTATCCAGGCCAGGAGCAGAAGGTGATGGAGTTCTACCAAAACAACGCCCAGGCGCTGGCCCAGCTGCGGGCCCCTCTTTACGAAGACAAGGTGGTTGATTACATCGTGGATGCGGCGAAGGTGACGGAGCGCAAGGTAAGCCCCGAACAGTTCGCCGAGGAATTGAAGGCCGAGAACGCCGCCTGAGCCTCAGGCGGTAACGGCCGCGACGGGACAAGGGATCGTGGGAACATGAAGGATCGGGATCCGATCGAGGTCTACGACAATCTGCTGGTACCGATGGTGGTCGAGCAGACCAATCGCGGCGAGCGGGCATTTGATATCTACTCGCGCCTGCTGAAGGAGCGGATCATCTTCGTTGTCGGTCCGGTGAACGACAATATGGCGAGCCTGGTCTGCGCCCAGCTGCTGTTCCTCGAATCCGAGAATCCGGACAAGGATGTGGCGCTCTACATCAATTCGCCAGGTGGCCATGTCCATTCGGGCCTCGCCATGTACGATACGATGCAATATGTGCGGCCGCAGATCTCGACCGTGTGCACCGGCATGGCCGCCTCCATGGGCTCGCTGATCCTGGCGGCGGGTGCCGCCGGCAAGCGCTTCGCGCTGCCCAATGCCAACATCATGGTCCATCAGCCTTCGGGCGGATTCTCTGGCCAGGCCTCGGATATCGAGATCCACGCCCGGGAAGTTCTGAAGACCCGCGCGCGCCTGAACGAGATCTATGCCCGCCACACGGGACAGGATCTGAAGGCGATCGAAGAGGCGATGGACCGCGACCGCTTCATGGATGCGGAGCAGGCCAAGGGCTTCGGCATCATCGACGAGGTGGTGGCAAAGCGCCCCGCCCGCGAGACGCCGGCACCGGCGAAGTAGGGCCGCCACGAGCATTAATTCTGGGGGTAATTGGCCCTAACCCCCTTCAAACGGCCCCAAATCGTGACAGATTTAGGTTGTGCGGGATTCGGCCCGTGCCCTAACATGATTGCGACTCGGGTCGGCATATCGACGGATTTACAATGAACAAGTCCACCGGCGGCGACTCCAAGAACACGCTCTACTGCTCCTTCTGCGGCAAAAGCCAGCATGAGGTACGCAAGCTCATTGCCGGTCCGACCGTGTTCATCTGCGACGAATGCGTCGAGCTCTGCATGGATATCATCCGTGAGGAGCACAAGACGACGCTGGTCAAGTCGCG
>DASXQK010000081.1:0-9335 GCA_036493015.1 Dongiaceae bacterium
GCGCATCGCCGACCAGTCGCAGACGGAGCCGGAGGCGATATCCAGGCTCGCCCTGCAACAAGCTGCCGCCTTCACCACCCTGGCGCAGCTGCCGCACACCAGCGCCCGCACGCAGGACTTCGTCGATCGTCTGCTCGATCGCCTGCCGGGCCGGCAGCTTGCGCTGGGACCGGATCTGGATGGCATCGCGGAAACGATCGTCCGACTGGTGGAGGGCCCCGCCCTGCAAACGGCGCCGCCGGGCGAAACCGTTGATTGGGTCGGCCAGCGACTCGTCAGTGTGATCATTCCGGCCCACAACGCTGCGCCCTGGCTGCAAGATACACTTGCCAGCGTTCTGGCCCAGAAATACCCGGCGCTTGAAATTATCGTGGTCGACGATGGCTCGCACGACGGTATAGACGAAGCCGTGCGGGCGCTGTCGGCCGACGTACGGCTTCTGAAGCAGGCTCATCGGGGTCCGGCCGCCGCGCGCAATCGCGGAATCCGCGAATGTTCGGGTGACCTCATTACCTTCATCGACGCGGGCAATCTTTGGCCCGAGGGCAGCCTGCAGGCCATGATCGACTTGATGGCGGCGGACAGGAATTGCGACGTCGTCCGGGGTATCGGCCGGCCCATGAATCCGGCTGAGAACGGACCCTCGCCGCCCGCTCTTGCAGGATCGATTTACCGCCGTTCGGTCTTCGAGCGTATCGGCCTCTTCGATCATGCATCGTCGTTCGGCGAAGACGATGCCTGGTTCAACCAGGCCCGAGGCCAAGGGTTGAAACTCCGGCAGCTGGAGCATGTCACGCTGCTCCTGCGCCATGCGGACCAGAATCAGGCCGGCGAAGCATCCCCACGGGAGGCAAACGCGCTTCGGGCGCTAAAGGATGCCCTGAACCGCCAACGCAAGGCGAACCATCCTCCGGCCGGCTAGCTCTAGGGTGGATCGCCCCGCGATTGCTTGCGGCGCACCGAAGCGCGTGCGGCACGCAGCAACTCGTTCACGAACAGCTCCCCGTCGATCGAGGAATTCGCCCCATGCATGCGGCGAAGAAGCAGGACTTCCTCGACCAACAGAAAATTCATTCTCGCGTCTCGCGCCCGCAGGATCCAATCCACATCCGAGCCCCGCTTCATATCCTCGCGAAAGAGGCCTATCCGATCGAAGGCACTCCGCCTGACCAGCAGGCTGCCCGGAAGCTCGGCGGTCAGAGGCTTTCCGAGCACATCCTGGCGAAACCAGCGCGTGTCGTCTTCGACAATGAGACGATGCTGCCCGAATACCATGTCGATGGATGGATCGGCCTCAAAATCAGGAACCTGGACGGCCAGTTTGCGCGGCTGCCAGAGATCGTCCTGGTCGAGAAAGGCAATCAGAGGTTCGCTGGTTTCGCGGATGCCGCGGTTGCGGGCCGCTGCTTCGCCGCCATTGGGCTGACGGACAAGCCGCACCTCGGGATAACAGGCGACCGATTCACCCCCGCCATCGCTTGAGCCGTCGTCGACGACGATGATTTCTCGTGGTCTCAGTTCCTGACCAAGAATCGAATCGATCGCCTCGCGGATGAAACGGCGTCCGTTGAACAAGGGCACGATGGCTGCGACCGGCGCCGTCCCCTTCATTCGTCGGCCGTACCGGCAGCAAGGGCGTGAATCTGGACCCCCGGCAATCCCAGGATCGCCTCGCGGGCAATAATCAATCCGCCATTGACGCTGCGTCTCAGATAATGATCGCCGGTCGCGGCCGGCTGCGCCATTAACGCCATGCATGCCTCGACGATCGCTGTTGCGTCCGTCCTGACATGCCGGGCAAGGCCCTCGGCCGCCAGGAACCGACCTCGGGCGCCGACATCCTCGACGCCGTGAGCCAGATGTTCGCCCACGATAATCAGCCCGGCGCCGGCCGCGATTGCCTCCCAACAGGTATTGTAGCCGCCCCGCGTCACGACGACCGTGCCCGGCCCGAACATCTCGTGCAGGTCTTGCGAGCGCACCACGCTGAACGGAGCAAGGCTGTCATCCGTGCTGTCGAGCAGCGGGCCTGCGGCGAAGATCGGCTCCATGCCGAATTTCTCCCGCAGAATTCCCGCAGCGGACTGGAATTCGCGCATGAAACTGTCGACGGTTACCGCCTGCGTCAGGTTCCAGTATTCGCCGCCCCCGCCGAGGGTGAAGATTACCCGCCTTGCTGGGTTGCCACCGACGGCCATGCGCGCTACCGGTCCGATGCAGATGAAGGGCGGCGACATCATCTGCCCGAGAAGTCCGTGTTCCGAGGCGTATGTGGCCTCAAGTTCGGCCGGATGGTGAGGCAGCAGGACGCTCGAGAAATCCAGCCGGGCTACGCGAAGGGCGGGCTCCATCTTTTCAATCGAAAGGCTTCTCAGGACCAGGACGGTCCGCACGCCCGCTTCGCGCAAACTGCGCAGGGCCGCCCTCGGCCAATGGGTGTCGCAGACCACGACATCCGGCCGGAATTTGTTCAGCGCCAGGTGAAAACCGAGCAGGTTGCGCTGTTCCGGAGCAAGCTCGAAGCGGCCGTCGATCCGATCATCGACGCCAAAAAGCCTGCCTGGCCAGTAGCGGTTGGCGAACCGGCAGGTGGAAAAGAACGCAATCTCAGCCTCACCGTTCAGTGCCTGGGCAATGATGGAAAGACGTACGACGTGGCCAAGGCCGGCACCATTTATCGCGTGGAACAGAACTCGCCTTGGCCTTGTTCCATCGGCTGCACGCGCCCCGGCCACGGGCCTTGAATCCGCTGCCGCGCCGTTCGCGGTTGACTGCAAGGGGCGCTCGGCGCTCGCCGTTCGCTGGGTCACGGCTGCGCTTTCCGCGATCGCCTTGGCGAGGAGGGTGGGCAGGTGGCGACGGGCAAATATTTCCTGGCCTCGCAGCGCCAGTTCCTGGCGTCTCGTCTCGTCGCTCAGCAGCTCGTGGACCGTTTCGCACAGCCGGTCGTAGCTCGCCGCCGCGATGGCTTCGCGGATGTCGTCATCGATCTCGGTATCCGGCCCACATTCGCCGATCACGGCCTTCCGGTTGCTCAGCAGATAAGAGACACGGACGATTTCGAAGATCGCGGTCGGGTAGAAATGCAGGTTCAGGACAAGTTTTGCCCGCGCGATCAGCCCATCGCGCACTGCGCCGCCGATCCGGGTCTCCACATGCACGCGAAGCCCGCCCTCGCGGAGCGCTACCAGGATCGCGCGACGGCGCGCGTTCACGACGCCATAGAACAAAACGTCGATATCCTCGACCGGCGCGGGCGGGATCCGGGTCAGCTGCGGCATGTAGCCGACCGGCACGAGGTGTAGGCGCCGGGGATCCGCGAACGCCGCGATGGCATCCAGGTTGCGCCGGCTGTAGTCCCAGACCGTGACCCGCGACAGCAGGTCACGATAGACCGGCCCCACCCAGGGCGATTGGTCGAAGATCTGCTCGAAGTTGTAGACGATCGAGCCCGGCGGCATTTCCGATGCCCTCGGAAGCGGCAGAAGGTGGGCACGGAAATAGATGTTCGTGCCCTCATCGATTGCCTCGTTCTCCCGAATATCGACGGTGCAGCCCAGCGCCTGCAGGCCGTGGAAGAGGGAGGTCACGACCTCATTGATCGAAAGGGGTTCCGGCGTTCCGGAAGGGCGCACGACGACGAGCCGCACTCTCTGCCAGCGCGGGTAGTACATGGGAAGCGGCTCGATCATGCCGATGTGCCGGGCTTCCCGGCTGGAATGGCGAGATCGGTTTGCCCAAGCCGCTTTGCCATCTGCTCGGCGAAGTCCAGAATCCGCGGCAGGGCGCTGATCCGGGCGAGATCCAGATATTGCAATTCGCCACCGCCGCGTTCGACCGGGTCTCGTATCAACTGGCGCTGATAATCATGGCGACCAGGTCCCAGATAGCTGTCGAAATAGACAAAGGCGGCCTCGAGCAGGCGATCGGCGGTGATCTCCGGCCGGTCGCGCAACTGGTCATAGAAGATCGCGATATGGCTTCCCAGGCTCGCGCGATAGTCGCCGCGGGCAAGCCAGGCAAGGCGCGTCGTCACCACCTTCGAGAGGAACTGATCGGCCGAGCGCACCGGAAAATGCGCAACCCGTGCCGCCGTCAGCCAACGCTCCGGCGCCCGGCGATTTCCGGTGACGATGTGGTGATTGCCCTCGCTGATCGCGATGTCAGGCGAGCGCGCGAGCGCCTGGGGCACGATCGCCTTGCCATGGAACAGGGGCTGCGCCGGCAGGCCGGCAGTACGATGGACGATCCGGCGCACCGGGTCCGGCTCACCGGCCTCGTCCGAACTCAGCGGCACATATTGATCGGGGATCAGCAGGCCGGTCTCCCCCGGCGCCAGGGCCGCGATCTCGTCTTCCAGCGCCGCGCGATCCGGGGCCACCAGGAATTCGTCTCCGTCGAGCGGAAACAGGCAATCCCAGGGCTCGTCTTCAAACGCGGCTCTTATCAATGCGGTTGTCTTGCCGCCCTGGTAATAAGCAAGGCCCTCGTCGTGGGCGAGTGTGACCGGAAGTCCGCTTGCCGCCAGCCGCCGGAGAATCTCCGCCGTGGCATCGCTGCTGGCGTTATCAACTATATAGAGGTGGTCGAGGACCGATGCGTTATGCCGCACGAACGCCTCGATGATGTCGCATTCGTTGCGTACGATCGCTACGCTGGCCAACCGCATTGCAGCCCCCGAAAAGCGCGCCTCATACCGGTAGGTTGCATACCATAGTCGCAAGCCTCTGGGCGCACGCCGGCGCTATGGCGCTGATGATCCCTTCGATTGGAGTTCGGCAAGGCCGCCGATCAGGCGGTGGCTGCGCATTCATGAACCCGCGTCCTAGTACTCCAGCGCCGGATCGATGCGGTTCATCAACGACTTGCCGGCGAGGAAGCGCTTCGCGTTGCGCAGGAACAGATCGTAGTTGCGCGGCATGTAATTCTCGCCGTCATCCGCCAGCACGTGGGGTGAGACGAACAGGTTCGGGACATCCCAGATCGGCGAATCGGCAGGCAGCGGCTCTTTCGCGAATACATCCAGGAAGGCGCCGGATAGATGCCCCGACTTCAGCGCGTCGATCAGGGCAGGCTCGTCGACCAACGCGCCGCGGCCGAAATTGGCGATGGAACCGCCCGGTTTCATGGCGGCGAATTCGGACCTGCCGACCATCCCGCGCGTGGCGGCGGTGACGGGCGCGGTCAGAAACAGGAAATCGGCCTTGGGCAACACAGATTTAAGCTTGCCGATCTTCACCGTACGCTCAGCGAGCTTGTGCGGCTCGCCCGAACGGTTGACGGCGATGATCTTGAGGCCCAGGCGACGCGCGCTCTGGATCGCCGCTGAGCCCAGGCCGCCGGTGCCCACGACGACCACGGTCTTGCCCTCAATCAGCGAACTGTGACGCTGGCCCCAGTGATGGGCGCGCTGGTCGCTCATCATGCCGGGAACGTTCGCATGCAGCATTAGCAGGGTCAGCATCGCCGATTCCGCCACCTTGGGACCATGGACGCCGCTGCAATTGGTCAAGGTTGCGCCGGCCGGCAGCCAATCCAGCGGCATCAGATGCTCGACCCCGGCGCCGGTAAGCTGAACCCATTTCAGATGCGGGGCACGCGCCGCAAGGTTCTCCTTGGGGAAGCGCCAGGCGACGAAGACCTCGGCGGTGGCGAGGCCCTTTTCCCGCTCCTCGTCGCTGCCGCAGAAGGTGATCTTCATCTTGCGCACGACCTCGGGATATCGGCGTGACACCTCGCGGAACTGCTTCTTGCCGGAATTGACGTCGCCGGTGGCGACGCTCGGCCGTTCGATCAATACACGCAGCATGGCGGAAACTCCTGACAATGAAGCGGCCCCGCCCAAGCCCGAAGCGGGGCCGCAATCAAGACAACGCTATGGTTGCGGGCTTATGGCTTGACGATGCCGACCTGTTCAAACGAGCCGTTGGCGATGACAAAATGGCCGATGACGCCGGCCACATCGCCGTTCTTGTCGAAATTGCAATCGCCGCTGGCGCCCTGGTAATCGATCTTCTTGCCGGCGGCGATCAGGTCGACGGCTTTCTTCCAGTCGCCGGGGCCGACGATCTCGCCGCCCGGGCCGGAAATCTGGCGCAGCGCGTCGCGGATCTTCTTGCGGTCGGTCGAGCCCGCCTTCTCGATCGCCAGCGCGGCCAGGAATGTAGCGTCATAGACCTGCTGGATGAACAGCTTGTCCTTGGTGGTCTGGAAGGCCGCCGAATACTGCTTCTCGAAGGCATCCATGGCCGGCGTGCCGGGGGGCGAGCTGGGCGAGGTGAAGAAGATGCCCTTCAGGTTCTGCTCGCCCACCTGTTCGATGAGGACTTTGTCTCGCAACGAATCGGTACCGACAAACTGGGTGAAGAAGCCGCCTTCCAGCGATTCCTTCACGATGGTGACGCCGCTGGCGCCGGCAAAGGCAATCAGCACCAGCGCCTGCGGCTTGCCCTTGGCCAGCGTGGCAAGCTCGGTACGGAAGGTCTTCTTTTTCTCGTCATGCTGCAGATCGGTGGTGATCACGCCGCCTAGTTTCTTGTAGGCAACGCGGAACGTGCCGGCGATGCCAACCGCGTAATCGTCATTGGCATAGGTCAGCGCCACCCGCTTGAAGCCCTTGTCCATGAGCAGGCGCGCCAGCACCGGGCCCTGATAGGCATCGCTTGGCACCACGCGGAACACCCAGTCATGGTCCTTGAGCGCGGTCAGCGCCGGGGTGGTGGCCGACGGCGAGATTTGCACCACACCGGCGGGAATGATCACGCTCTGCGCCGATGACAGCACGGTGCCCGACAGCAGCGGGCCTACGACAATGGGAACATGCTCGGCGTTCACCAGCTTGTTGGCGGCATCAACCGCGGTCTGGGGCGCGCCCTGGGTATCGGCAACGATTGTGGCGAGCTGCTTGCCGCCCAAAATGCCGCCCTGGGCATTCACCTGGTCGACCACCAGCTTGGCCGCGTCCAGCATCGGCGGCACGAAATTCGCCACCGGGCCGGTCACGTCGAACAACAGCCCGATCTTGACTTGGTCATCGGCCTTAGCCGCCGGTGCTGCCAGCAACGCCGCGGCCGCCACGACAAAAGCCAGTTTGGTTAATTGCCTAAACACGTTCCACCCCTCCTTGACATGCCTCTAAAAGCCAGAGCGTTCGCCATTTTACAGGCTTTCCCCGGCCTTTCGACCGGGATTTAGCAGGCGATACCACGGCTCAACGTTGCGGCGGCTTGGGTGGTTTTTCCGGCAACAGGCCGTGCGAGAAGCGTTGCAGGACGATCTGCAGCAGCAGGCCGATCAGGAACACGCGGATATAGGAAGAGCGCGTCTGCCAATCCGGCGGCAGGCGCTGGGTGAGCAGCTCTGTTCCCGACCAGATGATCCAGATCAAGCCTGCACCCAGAATCGCGCCGCGATTGTTGCCGCTGCCGCCGGCGATCAGCATCACCCAGGCGAGGAAGGTAGTGAGGATCGGCTCGGTCGCATCGGGACCGATGAACTTCAGGTAGCAGGCCATCAGCCCGCCCGCGAGCCCCATCACCGCCGCACCCAGGGTGAAGACATGGGCGCGAAAGGCGACCACATCCTTGCCGGCGGCTTCGGCCGCATCTTCATTCTCACGGATCGCGCGCATGGCGCGGCCCCAGGGCGAATGCCAGGCACGTTCGATCGCCACATACAATACCGCGACGATGGCCGCGATCAGCAGCAGGAAGCAAAGCTCGCCCCAGGGCTGCTCCATATCCTCGAAGGGTCGCGGTATGCCGGGGATGCCGCGATTTCCCCCGGTCAGCCACGCCTCGTTGCGCAGGATCAAGCGCAGGATCTCGGCGATGCCGATGGTGGCGATGGCGAGGTAGTCGCTCTTCAGCCGCAGGCAGATGCGCGCGATGGCATAGCCGAGGACGGCGGAAAGCAATACGCCGGCGGCAATGCCCAGCGGCACCGGCAGGTCGAATCCGCCGAGGCGGTCATCGGCCGGCGGCGTGGTCAGGATCGACGTCGCATAAGCGCCAATGGCAAAGAAGCCGGCGATGCCGGCATTGAACATTCCGGCAAAACCCCATTGCAGATTGAGGCCCAGGGTCAGAATGGCGTAGAGCCCGCCCATGGTAGCGAGCGAAATGAGGTAGAGGATGGTACCCGTATCCATCAGAACTGCCGCCCGCGCAGCAGGCCGGTCGGGCGCCAGATCAGCAGCGCCACCATGATGGCGAAGGCGAGGCCCGTCTTGTAATCGGGCGAGACCAGCGGGTTGTCGCCGATCCAGGGATATGTCGACAATTCCTCGATCAGGCCCAGGGCCAGGCCGCCGAATGCCGCCCCCACGGGCTGGCCGATGCCGCCCAGGATCGCCGCGGCAAAGACCGGCAGCAGGATGTTCCAGCCCATATAGGATTCGATCTGGCTATCCATGCCGATGAAGACGCCGGCAACGGCCGCCAGCGCGCCGCCGATCAGCCAGGTGACCTGGATGACCCGCTCGGTGGAAATGCCGCTGACTCGCGCCAGATCGGGTTCGTCGCTGACGGCGCGCATGGCCCGGCCGATCCGGGTGCGGGTCAGCAGCAGATGAAGTGCGATCATCAGGGCGAGAGTAACGCCGACGATCCAGATATGCCGTTCCTGGATGCGCAGCTGGTCGAAGAAGATCAGCGGCTGCTCGATGCCGGAATGGTACTCCATCGGCTCCACGCCCCAGATGAGCTGCACCGCCGAGCGGATCATCAGCATGACGCCGAAGGACGCGATGACGCTGATGATGGTAGGGCGTTTGCGGAACGGCCGGTAAAAGACGCGATCGAGTCCGAGCGCAATGAGTGCCGCACCCGCCGCGGCCAGCGGGATTGCCGCCAGCGCCGGCCAGCCAAAGACGGTGACGATAGTGAGTCCGAGATAGGCCCCCAGCGTCATCAAATCGCCATGGGCGAAATGAGCGAAGCGCAGGATACCGAACAGCAGCGAAACGCCGATCGCGCCCAGCGCATAGATGCTGCCGGTGACCAGGCCGGGGATTAGATAAAGGCCGATGAAATCGAGAAGGGCGCTTCCGTCAGGCATTGGCACCGCCGCCCCCGACACCACCGCCCCCGACACCACCACCTCCGGCACCGCCACCCAGGAAGGCCTGCGCCACCTCGCGATTGGCAAGCAACGCCGCGGCACTGTCGGCGAAGCGGTTACGTCCCGTCGCCAGCACATAGCCGCGATGGGCGATGGCGAGGGCCGCGCGCGCATTCTGCTCGACCATCAGGATGCCCACACCGCCGGCATTGATCGCCTGGATGCGTTCGAAAATCTCGCCGATGACCTTGGGCGACAGGCCGACGGTGGGTTCG
>DASXQK010000082.1:0-19513 GCA_036493015.1 Dongiaceae bacterium
GACTCAACCCAACGACCTGCAGCATCTGCTTTGGGTAGTTGCGCAGGGCGTCGAACAGGGGAAAGCCCTTGCTCGCCGCCGGTGTGTCATGGGGCATGCGCCGGCGCAGAAGGAACCCGACACCGCCAACCACGACGCCCATCAGGAAGGGCACGCGCCAGCCCCAGGCGACGACATTTTCGAGCGGCAGCAGATTAAACACGATGGCGCCGGCGAGCGAGCCCAGCAGGATGCCGCTGATGGCGCCAAACGGCGCCCAGGCGGCAGCAAACCCGCGGCGATTCGGGTGCGCGGTCTCGGCCAGGAACACGGCGGAGCCGGTATATTCCCCACCCACCGCAAGCCCTTGCATCAACCGGAATAGAATCATCAGGATCGGCGCAGCAAGGCCGATCTGGTCGTAACTGGGCAAAAGCCCGATGCAGAAGGTAGGTGCCGCCATCAGGACGACGGACCAGAGCAGCGAGGGGCCGCGGCCGACCCGATCGCCGATATAGCCGAACAGGATGGCGCCAATCGGGCGCATGAGGAAGCCGGCGGCAAAGGCGCCGAAGGCCGCCAAGACATTGGCGTTCGCGTCGCCGACGGGGAAATAGAGATTGCCGATGGTCCGGGCGAAATAGCCGTAGACCGCGAAGTCGTACCACTCCATCACATTGCCGGCGATGCCGGCAGCAACGACTTTGCGGCGCGTAAAATTGGCTTCCGCGAGCGACATGGATTTCGGCCCCCCAGCCTTTCCCGGCTGCCAATCGGCAGCCGAGCACAACTTGCTGTCCCGGCTGCCAGACGGCAGCCGGGCGCAATTTATCCGGCCGGAGCCTTCAATTCCAGTCGCAGCGAGTTAACGTCGGTGCGATTCCTCTTAACGTCTCCGCCCGCCCACTACTCAACATCCACCGCTCAATGAACCCGGCCGCCGGTAATGGTGACCGAGCGGATGATGTAGGAGCCGCCGCTATTGCCCATGACGAAACCGTCGAAAGGCTTGCGCAGCGAGGTGTCGCTGACCGCCATGACCGGCCGCCCATCGACAACCACCGTCATGTTCCCGTCGCGATCGCGCTTCCAGTCGATGGCGTGATTGGCGCGATCGTTCAGGTTCAGCGTGCCGTTCGATGTGCCGATCTGCTGGTTTCCCTGACCGGGGGTAACGGCGCTGAGGGTCAGGCCGCGCGGCGCAGTCGGGGTGTAGGTGAGGAAATATCCGCCATCATTGTTGCCGCGATACATGCCGAGATCGAACCGCGTTGAATCGGCCGTGGCAGCGAACTCGAAGTGCAGATTGAACGCGTTGGGAATGGCGACGGGCGCGGAAATGCCGGCGTAGCGATTGTTTTGCTGATTCTGGGACTGACCGCCTTGCGGCGAGATGAGGGCGCCGAGCAAGCCCGAGAGCACGTTCTGGCCGTTGTTGCCGTATTGGCCCTGCTGCTGCAAGTTGACTTGGGTCAAAAGCCCGGGCGAGGGCTGGGCGACGATGCGCCAATTGCCTGCCGTCACCTGCCAGCGGCGCGTATCGGGATATTGGCCATTGCTGAAATTGTCGAAAAAGATCTGGTTCGGCCAGGGATTGTCGTAGCTGTCGGCCAGATCCTTCAAATCGCGCAGGAAAGCGGGGTCGGCGGCCTTGGCCTTTTCGGCCTTGCCGATGAGCTGGCGCAGCTGTTTGACGAGCTGCTGGGTATCGCCCGGCTGTCCGGGGTTTCCGGTGTTATAGGGCCCCTGCCAAGGCTGATAATCGGCAGCCAAGGCAGCCGACGGCAGTGCGGCAAGCGATAGTGCAAGCAATGGCAGCGCGAGCGCGCCCGCCAGCAAGGCCATATGTTTCATCTGGACCTCCCCCTCGGGATTTGGCAGTTATGAGATAGTAACGCTAAAGCGACCGGTTTGTTCAGCGCTCTGTGAGGCTCGTCACCCGTTGGCGCAGGGTGGGCAGCAGTTCGCGCTCGAACCAGGGGTTGCGCTTCAGCCAGGCGGTGTTGTGCCAGCTGGGATGAGGCAGCGGCAGCAGATGTGAGGGATGCTCGCGCCAGGCGGCGACATTCTCGCTCATCGAAGCTTTGCGCCCGATACGCAGATGAGCGGCACCAAGATGAAAAGCCTGGGCGTAACTGCCGATCAGCAGGGTCAGTTCGATCCGGGGCATCAGGGCCAGAAAGCGCCGTTGCCAGAGCGGGGCGCATTCGGGCCGCGGCGGGTTGTCGCCATGTTTGCCGACACCGGGGTAGCAAAATCCCATAGGTACAATGGCGATGCGCCCTTCGTCGTAAAACGTCTGGCGATCGACGCCGAGCCACTCGCGCAGCCGGTTGCCGCTGGAATCGTTCCAGGGAATTCCAGTCTGATGGACCAGGCGCCCCGGCGCCTGGCCGATGACGAGGATCCGCGCGGTGGTCGAGGCGCGAAAGATCGGTCGCGGCCCCAGCGGCAGAAAGGTTTCACAGACGCGGCAGGCGTGCGCCTCGCGCTTCAGGCGCTCAAGCTTTGTCAGAACCTACCGGCCGATTTCACGACACTTTGGAGTAGAGCCTGGTCGCCAATTCGTAGCTGCGTTCGGGGGTATAGATCGCCCCGCTATGGCTGAGGAAGCTCGAGAACAGGGTGAAATGCGTCGCCTCGAAGGGGGGCGTGCGGAACAGATTGTTGTGCACCAGGTATTCGCCCAGCTTCGGCGTCGCCTCGCCCTTGCTGCGGGCCAGCGTGACATGGGGCTGATATTTCTGCCCGTCGGGCGATAGCCCGGCCCGTACGATGGCGGATTCAATCTTGTCATGCAGATGGAACAGCGCCGGCTGTTTGTCGACGCCCACCCACAGGCTGCGCAGCTTGGAGCCGCTGCCGAAATGGCCGATGCCGGCGAGACTGATGTTGAAACTGGGGGCGCGAATGCCGGCCAGGCCCGCATCGATATCGTGGAACTGGGCGCCATCCACTTCGCCAATGAAGCGCAGGGTGATGTGGAAGCTCTCCGGTTCCACCCAGCGAACCCCAGGCAGACCGCCGGAGAGCAGGCGCAATTGCCAGCGAATGGATTCGGGTAGTGCGAGGGCGACAAACAAGCGCATGGCGGCCTGCCCTGGACGAATCGACGCCCGACTCTAGCAGAAGGAATCTGGAGCGTGGATAGCTATATCGGCGCTGGCGGACAAGGCGCGAGTGGACTGGCGAACCCTAAGTTATTTTTCCCTCTCCGCCCCAGTGGGGCAGAGAGGCAAGGTGAGGTGGGGGAACGCTCCGATATCGACGAAGAAGCCCACCTCGCCCCAACGCTCTCCCCCTAAAGGGCGGAGAGGGAGTCCTCATTAATCCGTGCCGCGGGCGCCGTCGATCGCCTGGCGCAGCGCCGGCAGGATGCGCTGAACGATGATCGCTACGCCCTGGGCCGTGGGATGAATGCCATCCGGTTGCACCAGCGTGGGATTGCCGGCTACGCCGTCGAGGAAGAAGGGATAGAACGTCACGTCATGCTGCTTGGCGAGTGCGGGAAAGATGGGATTGAAGCTTGCGCCGTATTCATCGCCGAGATTGGGCGGCGCCAGCATGCCGGTCAGCAGGATCGCGCGACCCTGCTGCTGCAGCTTGGTCAGGATCCTGTCGAGATTCTTCTTCGTGACCTTGGGATCGAGACCGCGCAGCGCGTCATTGCCGCCCAGTTCGACGATGACGACCGATGGATCGTCGGCCAACGACCAGTCGAGGCGGGCGAGCCCGTCGGCGGAGGTGTCGCCCGCCACGCCGCCATTGATCACGCGCGCCCTAACACCAACATCCTTTAGCGCCTGGCCCAGCTGGTCGGTGAATCCTTCGCCGGGCGGCAGTCCATAGCCGGAGGTGAGACTGTCACCCAGCGCCAGGATCTTCAGCGGCTCGGCGCTCGCCGCTTGCGGCACGGCCATGCCAAGATGAATCGCAACGGCCAGAAGAGTCGCGAAAAAGACATGATGATCGCAGAGAACGGCACGCAGGCGCATGAAAGCCAACTCCGGTGATAATCGCACAATGATCCGTCTGGAGGGTGTGAAGCTAAAGCTGGCGAGTGCCGCGGGCGAGGTCAATATCCTGCGCGGCCTGACGCTTGACGTATCTCGCGGCGAGACGGTGGGTGTGGCCGGTCCGTCCGGCTCCGGCAAGTCTACCATGATGATGATCATCGCCGGGCTGGAGCGGCCGAGCGCCGGGCGCGTCGAGGTAGCGGGCGAGGATCTGACGGCGATGAGCGAGGACGATCTCGCCCGCTTTCGCCGCCGCCATATCGGCATCGTCTTTCAGGCCTTTCATCTCATCCCGACCATGACGGCGCTGGAGAATGTCGCCGTGCCGCTGGAATTTGCCCGCCGCGGCGATGCCTTCGAGCGCGCGGCTGCTTCGCTTGCCGCCGTCGGGCTGCAGCATCGCCTCAGCCACTATCCCGGCCAGCTTTCCGGCGGCGAGCAGCAGCGCGTGGCGCTGGCGCGCGCCTTTGCGGTGGAGCCCGGCCTGCTGCTGGCCGATGAGCCGACGGGCAATCTGGATGGCGAGACCGGCCGGCAGGTGATCGATCTGATGTTCGATCTGGCCGCCCGCCAATCCAGCACCCTGATCCTGATCACCCATGATCCGGCCCTGGCCGCGCGCTGCCGGCGGCTGGTGCGGCTGGTGGATGGCCGCATCCTCGATGCCTGAGGCGCGCCTGCCGCTTACGCTTCGTCTGGCAGGGCGCGAGCTACGCGGGGGCCTGCGCGGATTTCGTCTGTTCCTGTTCTGCCTGGCATTGGGTGCGGCGCTTATCGCGGGCATCGGCTCGCTTGCCGATGCGGTGCGCGAGGGCATCAACCGCGATGCCAAGGCGTTGTTGGGCGGCGATATCGAGCTGCGCCTGCTCTATCGCCCCGCCGATCCCGCCGCCTTGCAGGCGTTTGCCGCCGCCGGCCGGGTCAGCGATCTCAGAACCCTGCGCGCCATGGCCAAATCGCCCGTGACGGGTGAACGGCGGCTGGTCGAGTTGAAAGCCGTCGATCTCGCCTATCCTTTGTTCGGCACGATGGATCTGTCGCCCGCGGAACCGCTGCATGAGGCGCTGGCCATGCGTGGCGGTCATTGGGGCGCGGTTGCCGATCGCGAGCTGCTGGACCGGCTCGGCATCTCGCTGGGGCAGATCGTGCGGGTCGGATCGCAGGATTACGAGATCCGCGCCGCCATCGCCCATGAACCCGATCGCGGCGCCGATGCCTTCATCCTGGGGCCGCGGCTGATGGTGGCCGACGAAAGCCTGGCCGGCACCGGACTGATCCAGCCGGGCAGCCTGATCTATCAGGTCTATCGCATCGCCTATGCGCCGGGCTTCGACGCCAAGGCCTGGCTCGCCAACCTCAAGCAGCGCTTTCCCGATGCCGGCTGGCGCATCCGCGGCCTCGACGATGCCGGCATGGGCATCAAGCGCTTCGTCGATCGCACCGCCTTGTTCCTGACCATGGTCGGCTTGAGCGCGCTGCTGATCGGCGGTGTGGGCGTCGGCAATGCGGTGCGCGCCTATCTCGGTTCCAAGACGGCGACGGTGGCGATTCTTAAATGTCTGGGCGCACCGGCACGCAGCATCTTTGCCCTCTACCTGACGCTCATCATGTTGCTGGCGGCCTGCGGCATCCTGATCGGCCTTGCCGTCGGCGCCGCCGTGCCCTTCATCGCCGCACCTCTGCTGGCGCAGGGTTTCGGCCTGGATCTTGCGCTCGGGCTCTACCCCGGGGCACTTCTAGAAGCCGCTGTCTTCGGCCTGTTGGTGGCGCTCGCCTTTTCGCTTCCCGCTCTGACGCGAACGCGCGATTTGCCGCCGGGGCAGCTGTTCCGCGACATGGTCCAGCCCTCAAAGCTCCGGCGGCGCTGGCGCGATATCCTGTGGTTCGCCCTCGTGCTGGCGGCGCTGATCGCGCTCACGATCCTTTCGGCCGATGACCGGCTGCTCGCCTTCTGGTTCGTGCTGGCGGCCTTTGCCACCATCATCGTCTTTCGCCTGCTCGCCTTTGCCATCGTGGCGCTGGCGCGCGGGCTTGCGCGCTACCGCAGGGGTCTTACTCGTCGCGCATTGGCCGATCTCGCAGGTCCTGGCGCGCCCACGCGCAGCGTCGTGCTCTCGCTCGGCCTCGGCCTCACCGTGCTGGTGGCGATCGCCAGCATCCAGGGCAATCTGCGCCGCGAGCTGGCCGACACAATGCCCGGGGCTGCACCATCGTTCTTCTTCATCGACATCCAGCCCGACCAGCTTGCCGATTTTTCCAGCCTCGTGCGCGGCCAGCCGGGATTCCACGAGCTGGAAAGCGTACCGATGCTGCGCGGGCGCATTGTCCGGCTGAAGGATGTTGCGGTGGAGCAATTGCCGCCGCCCGCCGAAGGCCGCTGGGTGCTGGAGGGCGATCGCGGCCTGACCTGGGCCGCCGCAACGCCACCGGGCACCAGGCTGGTCGAAGGATCATGGTGGCCGGCGGACTATAAGGGGCCGCCGCTGATCTCCCTCGATAGCGAGGTGGCGAAGGATTTAGGCCTCAAGCTCGGCGACCATCTGACGGTCAATCTCCTGGGACGCGAGATCACCGGCACCATCGCCAATTTGCGCGACATCGACTGGACGCGGCTGTCGATCAATTTCGTCATGGTCTTTTCCCCCGGCGTGCTGGAGGCAGCCCCCCAGACCGAGATCGCCACAGTGCGCATCGATCCCGCCGGCGAGGTGGCGCTGGAGCGCGCCGTCACCGATCGCTTCGCCAATATCTCTGCGATCCGGGTGAAGGAAGCGCTGGCAAGCGTGGCGCGTATCCTAGATGGGCTCAGCGCCGCGGTCGCATCCATGGCGGGGGTGGCGCTGGTGGCGGGCATCGCCGTGCTGGCGGGTGCCGTGCTGGCCGACCGGCGCCGGCGTATCTATGACGCCGTGGTGCTGAAGGTGCTGGGCGCTACCCGCGGCAATCTGCTGGCGGGGCTGGTGCTCGAATACGGATTCATGGGTCTGGCGACATCCCTGATCGCACTCCTGTTGGGCAGCGCTGCCGCCTATGGCTTCGTCCATTGGGTGATGGAAAGCCCGTTCGGGTTTTTGCCCGGCGTGGCACTGGCCACGGCCGGGATCGGTTCAGCGCTGGCGATCCTCATCGGGCTTGCCGGGACCTGGCGCGCGCTGGGACAGAAGGCAGCACCGCTGCTGCGTAACGACTAGCGGCCCTACAAACCGGGCAGATGCAGCCAGCCGGCGATGCCGGCGAGCACGAGGTTCACCGCATAGGCGGCGATGATCATGCCCATGACCCGTTTGATGACATTGGCACCGCCGATGCCGATGACGCGGGTGATCGCGCCGGCGCCCAGCAGCAGGACATAGCTGATGATCAGCACGAGAGCGACAGCCGTGACGGTATGCGCCTGTTCGAGAAAATTCACCTTCGT
Organism: Dongiaceae bacterium; assembly: GCA_036493015.1. Classification (GTDB taxonomy): domain Bacteria; phylum Pseudomonadota; class Alphaproteobacteria; order Dongiales; family Dongiaceae; genus DASXQK01. The sequence continues at coordinate 7,414 of DASXQK010000082.1, forward strand.
GTTGTCGGTGCGCAGAATGACCGTCAGCATCGCACCCGGCCCGGCAAGATTGGGAATCGCCAGCGGGTAGATCGCAAGCTGCAGCGGGCTCTCCTGCACCGTATCGCCTTCCTCCGCCTTCTTGCTCTCGCCCAGCACCATCTGGATGGCGAAGACGAACAGGATCACCCCGCCGGCGACCTCGAAGGAGGTCAGCGACACACCCAGCGCCGTCAGGATGATCTGTCCCAGGCAGATGAAGAAGACGAGGACAATGAATGAGACTACCGCGCTCAGCGCCGCCATGCGGTGGCGGGTCGCCGCATCGAAACCGGCGGTGAGGCCGATGAAGATCGGCAGTGCACTGATCGGATCGATGATGATCCAGATCGTGATGAAGTCGTTGATGAAGTCGCCGAACATCGAGTTGATCATCCGGGCCCCCGACCGCCTTCTGCCGCCGCAACCCTAGAGCAAGATCGGATCAGGTTGAAGCAACCTGATCCGTGAATCCTGCTCTGATCAGGCACGGCGCAGCATTCGCTTGAGTTCGCCCGCCGCAATCGCACCGCTGCCGACAGCGAGTGCGAAGAATAGCGCAATGCCGCCGGCCACCAGCAGCGCAAGCGCCAGGGACTTGACCAGCACATGGCCTGCTAGCGGCCCTGCCAACAGCCAGGCGCCGCCGCGCAGGGCCACGCCCATGGCAAGGCTGCAGAGGAGCGCACGGGGCAGGCTGCGCTTCAGCTTGGCATCGGGTTTCAGATGGCCGCGCCGATAAAGAGTCCAGCTCAAGAGCGAGACATTGAGCCACGAGGCGATAGCCGTGCCCAGCGCGATCCCGACATAGCTCATGAACTGGAACAGGGTGAATGAGAGGATCGTGTTGCAGACCAGGCTGATCATGGCGAAGCGGAAGGGGGTCGCCGTGTCCTCGCGCGCGTAGAATCCCGGTGTCAGCGATTTGACCAGCACAAAGGCGGGAAGCCCCAGCGTATAGGCGATCAGCGCCCAGGATGTAGCGAAGGCGGCCGTGGTATCGAAGGCGCCGCGCTGATACAGCACGTTCACGATGGGATCGGGGATGGCGATCAGCGCCACCGTCGCCGGCAGGGTCAGCAGCAGGGCGTATTCGATGCTGCGGTTCTGGATGTCGCGGCCCGCTTCCTCGCTATCCGAGCGCAGCGCGCGCGCGAGCGCCGGCAGCAGCACGACGCCGACGGCGGAACCGATCACCGCCAGGGGCAGCTGATAGATTCGGTCAGCGTAGTAGAGATACGATACGGCGGCCGGCTGGCTGGTGGCGATCATGGTCCCGATCAGCAGATTGATCTGCATGACGCTGGAACCGATGATCCCGGGCAGCATCAAGGTCAGCAGCCGCTTTACACTGGGCGTCAGCCGCGGCCAGGGCAGCCTGAGCGCAATACCCGCACGATGACAGGCGATCACCATCCACAGGAACTGGATGATGCCGGCAATCGCCACCGCCCAGGAGAGCGCCAGACCCGTCAGCCCCGTCGAGGGCGCCACCACGACCAGCGCCAGGATCATCGTGATGTTCAGCATGATGGGCGCTGCGGCCGCGTGGGCGAAGCGGCCCAGCGAGTTCAACACGCCGCCCTGAAGCGCCGTCAGCGACATGAACAGCAAATAGGGGAAGCAGACTTGCGTGTACTGGACTGCCATGGCGAATTTGGCCGGGCGGCCGACAAAGCCGGGCGCGATGACATGCATCACCAGCGGCATGAAGATCTGGGCCAGGATGGTGAAGGCGAGCAGCACCGTCAGCAGCATCGACATCGCCTGTTCGGCAAAGACGCGGGCGGATTGCTTGCCGCCCTCCTCGAGCCTGCGCGCGAACAGCGGCACGAAGGCGGCGTTGAAGGCGCCCTCGGCGAACAGGCTGCGGAACAGGTTGGGCAGGCGCTGGGCGACGAAGAAGGCATCGGCCATCTCGCCGGTGCCCAGCACGCGGGCGATCAGTACATCGCGCACGAATCCCAGGACGCGGCTGATTATCGTATAGCCGCCGACAGTGGTGATGGCGCGAATCATCGACATGGCGCAGTTGTCTATCGGATTGCGGCGGAATTAGGAAGTTGATGGCGCTTGGTATGCCTTAAAGGTTCTGGGGGCGCCCTGCCGCTTACAAGCCCAGGCGGAATACCTCGAACTCACCCATGCCGCGCAGCAGCAGCTCGCCCAGCGCCCGGCGCGGAATATCGGCTGGCAGCTCGGCGACGGTGGCAGCACTGGCCAGGACGATGACATCGGCTTCGTTCGCGACCTCCTTGCCCAGTTGCTCCAGCCGCTGGGCGGCGTTCACCGTGTCGCCGATCAGCGTGTAGTTGATGCGCCCCGGGGCGCCGACATTGCCGACGACGACGGGGCCGGAATGGATGCCGATGCGCAGACGCACCGGGCGATAGCCTTTTTTCGCGCGGCGGCGGTTATCGGCCTCGAAGGAGGCGGCGATGGCCAGAGCCGCGCGGCAGGCGTGGACAGCGTGATCGGAATCGTCGGCGGGCGCCCCCCAGAAGGCCATGACGGAATCGCCGATATATTTGTCGATGGTGCCGCCGGCTGCATCCACCTCCTTGCCGATCAGGCCGAAGTGGCGGTTGAGGAAGCTGGCGACGGCAGCGGGTGAGCGGCCGGTGGCGATGCGCGAAAAGCCGGCGATGTCGGTGAACATCACGCTCACCTCGCGCTCCTCGGCCTTGAGCCCGCCGGTCGCAGCGTCCCCCAGCAGGCGGCTGACCAGGGCCTTTGGTACATAGGTTTCAAACCAGCCGAGCGCCGCCAGCATGGAATCCCAGGCGCGGCTGGCGGCATCGATCTCGCGCAACGGGCTGCCGCCGATGCGGTGTGCGCCGGAGAAGTCGAAGGCCGAGACGGCCGCAGCGGCATCGGCAAGCCGGTGAAACGGGCGCGCCAGACCACGGCCCAGCAGCAAAGCGAGGCCCACGCCGAGCGCCAGGATGATGAGCCCCACCGCGAATGCCAGGCGCAGGCGCGTGATCGGTTCGTTCATCTGGGTTGCCGGGAAATAGATGCCGGCGAGCCAGGGCTGGCGGCTGAAGCGCGTCACCTGGCGCAGCAGCACGACATAGGCTTCCCCATTCACCTCGATGCGCCGGCTGCCATTCTCGGATGTGTGCACCCTTGCCGCCATGCCGCCGTCGCTCGCGGCCGACCACAGGTCGCGCAGGACAGGATCGTCCAGTTCGTTGCGGCGCAACAGGAAGTGATCGGGCACGGGGATGAACCCGCCATGGGCAAGCTGGGGGTGGGCGATGACATCGTCGCTGGCGTCGAGGATGAACATCGTGCTCTCGGGGTCGCCGCTATCCATCAGCATGGACAGCTCATCGACCGCGACCGCCGCGACGACGGCGCCGCGGAATTGGCCGTCGCGATAGACCGGCGACACCGCGCTGATGAAGGTGAGGCCCGGATCCTGGATATAAAAGGCAGCATTCCAGGCGACCCCCTGGATGCGCTTGGCGTTCTCCAGCAGCTCGGGGCCAAAGCGCTGGCTGGTGATATTGGCGGAATCGGCGCCGATGCGATCGCGCAAGCGTTCGCGCCGCACGCGCAACGCCGTCAGATCCGGTCGCAGGAAGACCATGCCCACGGCCTGGGGAATGGCGCCCAGCGATCCGCGCATCAGGGATTCGATCTGCGGATCGCCGGCGGCGGTCAGATCTCCCTCACGGGAAAGCTGATGGGCGAGAAAACCCACATCCTCGGCTACCGGTTCGAGATAGCGATCGATGCGGCCGATGGCGGCATCGAGGCGTTGGGAAGCGTTCTGCTGCAGCAGCTGGTCGGTATTTTCCTGGGCGACGCGGATGGAGATCAGCATCACGGTGGCAACAGCAACGGCGACCAGCCCGCCAAAACCCGCCAGCAGGATCGCGGTGATGGGCAGGCTCCAGCGCTGTGCGGCCTCCGGCACTTTCCCCGCCGCGATTCGTCCCCGGATCATCGTCCGATCATCGGGCCTGACAGGCCAATTGACCAGAGTCCCCGCCATGGCCCCACGGGCAAGGAGTTGCAGGCCGAGCGCTGCGGGGTTGCCCCCTGCAAGCGAATTGGGGCTTACTGGCACGGCCTTCAGGCCTGCAGCACAACTCTGGGAAATCCGTCATGAGCCCCGACATGAGCGAACGCGAACTCGACCTCTATCCGGAAATCGAGCCCTATGACAGCGGGATGCTCGATCTCGACGGCCGCCACAAGATGTATTGGGAACAGGTCGGCAATCCCAAGGGCGTGCCGGTGGTCTTCCTGCATGGCGGCCCGGGCTCGGGCTGCGGGCCGGCGCATCGGCGCTTCTTCGATCCCGCGCATTATCGCATCGTGCTTTTCGACCAGCGGGGCTCCGGCCGATCCAAGCCGCTGGGCGAGACCATCGACAACACCACGCCGCATCTTGTCGCCGATATCGAGCGGCTGCGCGAATTCCTGAAGATCGGTCGCTGCCATGTCTTCGGCGGCTCATGGGGGTCGACCTTGGCTTTGGCCTATGCCGAAGCGCATCCCGACCGCGTGCTGTCGCTGGCGCTGCGCGGCATCTTTCTTTGCCGAAAGAGCGAGATCGACTGGTTCCTCCACCACATGGGCACGATGGCGCCGGAGATCGGGCGGCAATTTGTCGAGTTTTTGCCCGAAAGCGAACGCGGCAATCTGATGGCCGCTTACCACAAGCGGCTGATGGACCCCGATCCCAAGATCCATCTGCCCGCGGCGCGGATGTGGAGTGTTTATGAGGGGACCTGCTGCACCTTGCTGCCCAACCCCGAGCTGATGGCGACGTTCAACATCGATGGGGTGGCGCTCAGCGTGGCGCGGCTGGAATGCCACTACTTCATCAACGACATCTTCATGGCGGAGAATGCGCTGCTCGATAATCTGCACAAGATTCGCCACATCCCGGCGGCAATCGTGCAGGGGCGCTACGATCTCGTCTGTCCGCCGGTCGCGGCCGATGATCTGCATCGCGCCTGGCCCGAGGCCGCCTATGAGGTGATCGCCGATGCGGGACATTCGGCGATGGAGCCGGGAATCCGCAAGGCGCTGGTCCGGGTGATGAACGGCTTCCGAAAGATCGCGGCTTAGTACTGTCCGTCAGCGGTTCGACAATGTACGGCCCACCGCGGCACCTTTGGCCGGGCGGTCGGTGATCAGCGTGGCGATCGTCTCGCCGGGCCGCGCCAACCGGTCGCGGGCGCGGATCAGCAGCAGGCCCGCGGCGGGCGCACGAACCTCGACCTCGCCGGATTCCTCGCCGGGTGACGCCAGGATGCGGGCCAGCAACTGGCCTTCGGCGACGCGCGCCCCCAGCGGGCAATCGAACAACAAGGTCCCCAGCGCCGGCGCACTGACATTCAGCACCTGGTCCTGGCGCACGGCGGGGCCATTCCAGGCGGGCCGCGGCGGCAGAACGGGATCGCTCAGCATGCCGCGATCGGCAAGCAGGGCGTAAAGGGCAAGCGCATCGGCGCGGGCCAGGACCGGATCGACATCCGATTGGCCGCGAAGTTCGACGGTAGCGGAGAGGAACGGCTTCGCCGATGTCGCCGGCAGGCGGTCGATGGTGACTGCCTCCTCAAAGGCTGCGCCCCCTTCCTCCGGCCCGGACCAGAGTAAGACCGCTGCTGCGCCAAGCCGCGCGGCCAGATCGCGCGCGCCGGGCCACAGCTCGGCATGGCAATAGGCGTAGACGCTTGCCTCCTTGTCGCAGTGGAGATCGAGGATGACGTCGTGTCCGGCCGCGAGCTTTACCAGCGCTGCCTTGAGCATCTGGTCGGCCCGCGGCGTCGTCGGCGGTTCGGCCTGTTTGCCGCTGACGTTGACCGGCGGCAGAGGAAAGGCGCGGTTGAAATTGACGCCGCTGCCCAGATGAAAGCGGCCCATGACCCGGCCATCCACGGCTTGGTGCAGACCGATGGGGTTGGCGAAGGGAACCAGCGTGATGTCGCGCAGGATCCGGCCTTCGGCCTCGGCTTTGGTCAAAAGCTTGGCGAGTTCGTGGATGGCGGCCACGCCCGGCTGCTCCTCGGCATGAAGCGCGGCCTGCAGATAGGCACCGGGCCGGCTTCCGCTCGTGCCGCGATAGCGGATGACCGGCAGGCGCAAGGCCAGCATCGCCGATTCGCCCGCCAGATCGAGCCATTCGCGCTGTGGCATCTCCAATCCTCCCGTGGCCCCAACCCCATTGGTCTCCAGGGCCGCGATCTTGCGCCCCCTTGGCAATGGGTCAAGGCCGCGTCGGGGGTAGCCGTTTGCTTGCGCCAGTGGCGTGTCCGGGGGGCCGATGCTATGAACGGGCCATCATATAAGTTGGCCAGGGTCCCCGTAGCTCAGTTGGATAGAGCATCGGTTTCCTAAACCGGGGGTCGCGTGTTCGAGTCACGCCGGGGACGCCACCATAAGAGCGGTTGAATGAGCGGGAGCACGTCAAGGCCGCCGTTGCTTTTGGTGAACGGCCCGTCGAGCGCGGGCAAGACGACGCTCTGCCGGGCGCTGCAGCAGAAAATTCTCGATCCCTATCTCGTTGTCGGTTTCGACGATTTCATCTTCATGACCGCCTCGCGCTATTACCGCGGCGCCGATGGCGCCCGCCAGGAGCAGAGGGACGCGTTTACGGCGCTCGGCGTCGAAATGATCACGACGTCGCTGCTTGGCGAACCGGCGAGCGTCATCGCCAAATTCGGGCCCGTGTTCCGCCGCGTTCTCGACTCGATGGCCCCTGCCGTGCGGGCGCTGATCGACGGCGGCAACGCCGTCATCTTCGATCACGTGTTGCACGACCGCGCGATGTACGAGAGTTTTCGCCGGGCCAGCGCTGGGCTCGATGTCTTCACGGTGGGCGTTACTTGCCCGCTCGATGTGCTCGAGACCCGCGAGCGGGAGCGCGGCGACCGCGTGCTGGGCAGAGCGCGCGGCCTGACAGAGGTCGTTCACGGCTTCTGCAGCTACGATCTGACCGTCGATACCGCGGCTCTGTCGCCGGAAGCCTGCGCCGCCGCAATTCTCGTGGCGCTGGCCGCACGCGGCGGCTGATCGATCCAGCGGAACGGTGCCGGCCGAAATCGCGATGGCGAGCGCCACATGGACCAGACACAGTAGGCCGGCAATGCTCTTCAATTCACCCGTTTTCCGGCTGTTCTTTGCTGTCTACGTGACACTGCACGGCTTGTGCCCAAGCCGATGGCGCCTGTTGTTACTTATCGTCGGCAGCCTCGTCTTCTATGGATATTGGAATTGGCTTTACACCGGGCCACCCCTGGTGCTCGCGTTCGCGGCGGCCGGGCTGGCGGCCTGGATTATGAGAGTGCCACCGGAACGAAGGCGCTTGCGCCTGCTGGCCAGCGTGGCGGCTCTCCTCATGCCTCTCGTATTTTTCAAGTATACGAACTTCCTTTGGCTGCAAATCGTCGCTCCCTTGGCTGCAATGCTCGGGTTTCAGAGTGGTGGGCGGCTCATTGATTTGGGTCTTCCGCTGGGAATTTCGTTCGTCACCTTCACTCTGATCGCCTATGTGGTCGACACAGCGACCGGGACATTCCCTCATCAGGCAAAGCCGAAGTGGCTTGTCGGGTACGCTCTGTTTTTCCCCCACATCATCGCGGGACCGATCCTTCGGCCGCATGAGCTGATTCCGCAGCTGCAAAAAGGGATGCCGCTCAGGCGCCGTAACCTTCTGCCTGGCCTGGCGCTCTTCGCCTCCGGAATGGTCAAGAAGATGATTTTCGCCGACCAATTGGGCCCGGCGGTCAATGCCGCCTACGCTCACCCTTCCGGGCACACGCTCCCGGAGTTTCTGCTCGCCGTCTATGGGTTCTCGGTGCAGATCTATTGCGATTTCAGCGGCTACACCGACATGGCGCTTGGCACTGCCCAGATCCTGGGCGTACGGCTTCCCAACAATTTTTTTCGTCCCTACCTTGCCCGATCGATAACTCTGTTTTGGCGTCATTGGCATCGCACGCTGTCCTATTGGCTGCGGGATTATGTGTACATTCCGCTTGGGGGAAATCGTGATGGCCAGGCGGCGACAGCTCGAAACATCATTGCCACCATGGCAATTGGCGGCCTGTGGCACGGGGCCAATTGGACATTCCTGATCTGGGGCGTGCTTCACGGTGTGGCTGTTGCGCTCAATCACTTGGCCGACCGAAAGCTGCCGCGCAGCCTTAGGCTGCCTCGCTGGCTGGCCGTTCTCGTGACCTTCCACTTCGTGACGTTGCTCTGGATATTCTTTCGCGCGCCAAACCTTGGGGTGGCGAGCCAGGTCATTGCCGGAAGCCTTGGCAGCGCCTCCATCGGCGACCTTGGCGCCTTCTTCTCCGCCCACCTATTCGAATGCTGCCTGTTGGCCCTGTTTTTCCTGGCCCACCCTTGGGACGAATCGCGCCGGCTTCGAGCGATTGCCCATAGAGCGCCCAAAGCGATAGTGGTGGGAATCGTGGTGGCCGCCATCGCGCTGTCGATAGCAATCGGCGTCGGAAGCTCGGCCCAGTTCATCTACTTCGAGTTCTAGAGGACTCCAGATATTTTTGCCGGCAAAGCTTACGGCGAATCGACTTGTTCACCCGACTTTACTCGCCTAGAAGCATTGCCACGCGACATCGGAGCGATCCTGCAGCGCTGCCGAATTGGCCGCCGCAGCGTTGTTCCGGTGCGATCGTGAGACAGCGGACGAGCTAAAGGGAAATGGCGCAAAGCCGGCCAGCGGGCAGACAACTGCTCTTCAGCATACTGAGTCTTCTGATCACCCTGATTGTCGCATTCGGCTTGGGCGAGGCGTTAATTCGTCTGAAGAATGCTTCAATGCAGAACTACGATATCGAGATGTGGCGCTATGCCAAGGAGCTGAAGGTACGCAGCGCCGACCCGCGACTCGGGTTCGAGCATGCGCCGGACTCTCAGGCCACACTCGAATCCGTGTTGGTCCGAATCAATTCCTGGGGCCTGAGAGGAGGCCCGGTTACGGACAAGCCTCTACCGGGCGTGCGCCGAATTCTACTTCTGGGCAATTCGATCGCCTTCGGCTGGGGGGTTCCCGAGGATGAGACCTTATCGGCCCTTCTCCAGAACAGATTCACGGATGCTGGGCAGCACGTCGAGGTCCTCAATGCCGGAATCGGCAACTACAACGCCGAGCGTTATGTGGAGCGCTTTCTGCTCCGCCTGGCCCCGCTAGAGCCCTCCGACATCCTGGTACTGGCCTTTGCGCGCGACGGCGAGGAACTCGATTCTGGCGGGGGCAACTTCCTGCTGCGGCACAGCGAGCTTGCCGTGACGATCTGGATAGCAAGCCATCGGCTCTTCGACCCCAGCGGAGAAAAGAACCTGACCGATCATTACAGGGCTGTTTACGCGTCCGGCTCTCGTTCTCTCGCCGTGTTGCAGGCGGAGTACGCCAAGCTTGCCGACTATGCCAAGGCACATGGCATTCGAGTAACGGTCGCGATGATGCCGGACATTCACAACCTTAGTGATTATCCGCTTGGATTCGTGGGCGACACATTCGTCGCCATGTGCCGGCAATTGGGCTTTACCTATGTCGATTTGCTGCCTGCCTTCAAGGGCCGGCGGCCGGATGAAGTGTGGGCCATGCCCGGCGATCCGCATCCAAACGCGTTGGGCCACGCCATCATGGCGAAAACCATTTTCCCGGTGCTGGCAGCCGACGCACAGGCACCGGGCAGCAGCAACTAGCCGGCCCGCGGTCCGGCCGGAGACCTGGTTCAACCGTCCCGGCTGCTCTCACTTGCAATTCATGGCTATGCCGGGTGCGATTACCTGGGCGAATTTCGCGGTGCCCACGGCTGAGAAATGCATCGGGTCAAGAAAATCGCCGCTCTCCCAATGGATATTCAGTGGCGCATCCAGGAACACAGCGCCTGAGTCTTTGGCCGCGCGCTCAAGGTCGAGGTTCATCTCATGCATCATCGGCTGGACTGCCTGAGCGGGAATTCCTGGCCACCAGCGCTCGTAATGCGTCTCGATGAAATCATAATTCAAGACCTGCGGAACCAAGATGGGAGTCACGCCGAAATGCCGGTCAATTCCGGCGATGAGTCTCATATTGTCCGTGAAGATTTGCGAAAGCCGCATGTCCTGCTGAGCGGAAACGGCAATAGGGGATGGGCGATTTTTCGGCCCCGATGTGATGGCGCGCTCGACCAACTGGAAAAACAGCCAGTTGTTGGCAAGGCCGCTGGGCCGATAGCCGACGCCCAAAAGTTCGAGCAACTGCGCCTGGTGGTCCGGCGCGTAATCGCTGGACAGGTCAGCGGCATGAGCAAGAGTCAAATCAACCGCACCCTCATAATAAACAGCGCAAGCGGGCTTGACATCGCGAAAGACAAACAGGCTCTGGATCATGGCTTCCAGCGAGCCATACCCCGGCACGCCGTAGTTCTGCACTTCGTATCGCGGCCCCAGCAACCGGGACAAATCGCTGGCCCAGGTTTCAGAATCGATGACGCCGACGTCATAGGCCAGGGAACCGCCGAAGACATAGATCAGCCTTGCCTCGCTCGCCTTGCCCTCGTTGACGGTCGTGCGCCGATGCATCGCGTCATGACTGAGCCCGCCGAAGGTGCTTGGGTGCGGTATGCCGACGAGGAGGGGGTGAGGCTCGAACCGATTGAGAATGGCCTGCGCGTTGGGATGATAGGGGTGATGATTGGCGCTGAAAAAATAAAGTTGTGCCAGGCATTCCATCAGCAACAGGAAGCTCAGCGCGAAGGAGATCAGTCGGGTCCTTCGGCCGAGGGCCGTGAGTGCGGCGATGAGGGCGACGCCCATCCATGTCAGCAGATAGGTCTCGCTCGCGCTTTGCTGGAGGTCCGAATAGACGTCGTGGCCCCGCGGCCAGAAGCGCCAGATGTAAAGCGCGACGGCCGCGATAGCAGCGAAGGCCAGTAAATCGAGGGCGCAGAGAAACTGGCGCAGACGGCGCTCGCCCATGATCTCCTGGTCAGTCATGGCGGGCTTGGGTCGGGTTTGCATACGCGACAGGGCCTCGATGAAAATGGCCGAGCTGTGTGACGCCGGCGCTGCCATCGGCAGTTGAGCTTGTCCTTCGTATATCTCTTCGACTGGGGCCTGTACAGCGCGCGAGAATCAACCTTTGCATACATGCTTGTTCAGCGTACCCCGGTCCCAAAAATGTAAAGCACAAGTGTTTGGCGTGCCAGGCGGCCAACCTTTTCAGTTGATCAGCAGTACGAGAGCGAGGCCTGCTTTGGCAGGTCGACGACCAGCTCGATCTCGGTCCCTAAATCGCGGATTTGACCGCGGAACGCCGCAGGGGGCGCAAGCGATCGGCCTAACCATTGAACCGCCGGCGCCAGGGTTCTTCGATCCATCGGAACGTGCCGGCCGAGATCGCAATGGCGAGCGCCACATAAGCGAGACACAGCAGATCGGCGATATAGAGGTTTCCCAGAGAGAGCGGCTCGGCGGCCGGCAGCGCCGGGTCGAAGATCCGGCGCAAGCCCCGGAGCGCCGTCACGAAGGCCGCATGCATCGCGACATTCCCGGTGAGCGAGGCGTTGGCCAGCAGGATCAGCTGCGCCCGAAACCAGGCAACCAGCACCGCCGCATGCAGCGGCCAGAGGCGGCCGATTCGTCGCAGCGCGAAGGCCCTCAGATCCGTCGCATCATGCAGGCGATCGGCATAGGCATGGGCGATGACGAAGCCGCTCAACACGAAGAAGAAATCGACGAACAGATAGGAATGCCGGATGAAGGCAGCATCGCCGAGATGCCGGACAACGCCATGACCGAAATGCGAGATGGCGACAAAAACAGCACTGACGCCCCGCCAGCCCTCCAGTGCGGCAAATTTCCGCTGCGCGATCTCCCTCGATTGCCCCAACATAAAGGAAATCGCGATGACGGGTCTTGCGATTGTGTGCGCTTTCGTTTCTGGTGGCGCCGGCGTCGGCGCGAGCCGATACTTCCGCCGCATCCCTCAATCCTTCGCTGACCAATGACGCTGTCGACGATCGCCACGAACAAGGCGGCAGATCTCTCCCCACCTCGCGCCGGCCACGTCCTGCCGGCGCCTTACGCGCTGGCGTTCTGGCTGATC
>DASXQK010000083.1:0-2270 GCA_036493015.1 Dongiaceae bacterium
CCGCTGGATTGGGTCGAGGGGCAATTCATGGACCACAGCGGCCAGTACATCGTCTGCGCGACCCATGGCGCGCTGTTTCGCCCGGGGGACGGCCATTGCATCGCCGGCCCCTGCGCGGGCGATCGGCTGAAGCCGATCGCCCTGGCCGTTCGCGATGGCGTCGTCTTCCTCGCCAGTTGATCTCGGCCTGCTGGCCGCGGCTGATCTCTCGGCCTTCGGCCGCAGTTAATCTCCCGGCCTTCGGCCTCAGTTAATTTCTCGGCCTTCGGCCTTGGTTAGTCTCTCGGCCTTCGGCCTCGGTTCCCAGCTAAACGTCGTGACGTCGGCGGTGCTGGACGGCCGGTATTTGGCGAAGGCCGCGCGCACGCCGTTGACGGCGCAAAGTATGAACATGATTCCGAACACCCAGGCGCCCGGCGGGGCCTGGAGCAACCGCATCACCATTTCCAACCCGATCCAGACCAGCAAAATGATCGCAGCGATCTTGCTGGCACGCGTTTTCAACAACCAGGTGAGGATGAGTCCACCGACCGCGCCCAGCAGCAGGAAACCGAGGATGACCATGCGGGCCGTGCCGTCCAGCCCTTCGGCCTCGGGCAGCCAGCCAAACGCGATGGCGACGATGAACAGCACCGCATTCGAAAGGGCGGCAAATAGCGCGATACCCCATCCCTGAGCGAGTGCGCTCTTGAAACCGATCTCGGTGGTAACGTCCGGCCACCAAGTCTTTTTGACATTGGCCAGGGCCGCGCGGCGCTGGACCTCGTGTTCTGGTTTCATGAACCGATTTGCCCGATCGATCTGACCGCCGCTCTCCAGCGCGCGATGCCGCGGGTTTTGTCGCATCGCCCATGGCAGAGGGCAAGGGCCGCAGCATTTGCCCCAATAACGCCAAGGTTGAAACCCGACTGCCGCCGCAATCGCCCGCTGCAATGGACCCTCATCGTACTGGGCGGCGACGGTATCGGGCCGTCGCCCGATCCAGAGGGGATCAAGAGGGGATAATGATAGACGAGGAAAATGCGGCTGCCACGCCGGCGCGCGGGCGCGGCGGGTTTGAAGTCACCAAGCGGATCATCGTGCTGGGCCTGCTGATCGCCCTGGTGCTGATCCCGCTCTACATGGTCCATGACATGGTCATGGAACGCTATGACCGCAGCCTGGCGGTCGCCGACGAGGTCGCCAGCCAATGGGGCGGCCAGCAGTTGATCGCCGGGCCGGTCGTGAGCGTGCCCTATCTGGTGCATGTGCAGGAGACGAATAACGGCATCAAGACCGACACGACCGTGCGCCGCTATGCCAATTTCCTGCCGGACACGCTTGCCATCACCGCAACCGCGCGGACCGAGAAACGCTACAAAAGCATCTATGAGCTGCTGGTCTATGCCGCCGACATCCACCTGACGGGCAAGTTTCCCGCCCCGGATTTCGCCGCCCTCCACATCGCGCCTGCCGATGTTCTGTGGGAGCAGGCGACCATCGCACTCGGCATTTCGGATATGAGCGGCATCAACCAGCTGACCCTGAAGCTGGACGGCAAGACCCTGTCGCCGGTGCCGGGCATGCTGCGCGACCAGGTCTTCACCAGCGGCGCCCATGCCTCGCTGCAATCGGTCAGCAACCTTTCGGCCCATGATTTCGCCATCAATATCCATCTGAACGGCAGCGGCCAGCTGCAGTTCCTGCCCATGGGCAACGATACGACCATCGAGCTGAAGGCCGACTGGCCCCATCCGGGATTCACCGGCAATTTCCTGCCGGCCGATCACATCATCGATGCGAGCGGCTTCACCGCCCATTGGAAGGTCTCCGCCCTCGCCCGCAGCTATCCGCAGATCTGGTCCACCGACCAGCTCGACTTCAAGGCGGTGAATGACGGCAAGCTGGGGGTGGAGCTCACCTTGCCGGGCGATGCCTATCAGCAGATCGACCGCATCGTGAAATACGGCATCCTGGTGATCGGCCTTACCTTCACCACCATCTTCGTGGTCGGGCTGCTGAAGTCGTCGCGCACCCATTTCGTCCAGTACCTGCTGGTGGGCGCCGCACTCTGCCTCTTCTATCTGCTGGCGCTCTCGCTCGCCGAGCAGATCCGCTTCCTCTACGCCTACGCCATCGCCAGCGCCGTCGATATCGGCATGATCGCGCTTTATCTCGGCCGCACCGTCAGCCGCTTCGTCGGTTTCCTTGTCGGCACGGTGCTGAGCGCGATCTACGCCTATATGTACATGCTGCTGCAGATGGAGGATTACGTCCTGCTGAGCGGCACG
>DASXQK010000084.1:0-1994 GCA_036493015.1 Dongiaceae bacterium
CCGCCCTGCCGATCATCCTGGCGACGGGTTATTCGAATCTGCTGCCCTCGGACGATTTCGAGCTGCCGCGGCTTTCCAAACCCTATGGTGCGGACGAGCTGGTGCGGCTGATGGGCAGTCTGCTGATGGACGATTCCACGGCCAGCACGGCGCAAACCGCCATCGCTCATCCTTAACGCGCGCGCCGGAACCCGGCGTCCCTTGGCGGGTTGGTCACTATCAGCAGCCCCTGGCCCAGATCGCCGTATGGGTCACTGGCAGCAATATCAATCGGGTTGGGTATTCATCCCGGGACACTGGCAGGGCTAGGCGCGAATTGGGTAGGGCTAGAGGTCTACGGCCGCCGTCGCCTCGGCTTGCAGGCCAGGGGGCCGCGGCCGTTGCCGTATCTCGCGCAGTGACAATTTGCAGGGCGTCTTGACCTGTTCTCACGATGGTCGCACACTGAATCGGCCTGCAACAATTCGTGGAGGTGCGTCATGCAAATCACTCCACCTGGTCAGTTTCCAGTTGCCGACGGACTTGGCATCGGCAACTGAGGTTAAAGTCCAAGATTTTATGCGGAATTGAATTCCGAATGCGAAGCTCATGCTTCGCTATAGGGCCCTCGTTGTCGCTTCGGCGCCGAGGGCCCTTCAATTGTCGCTGCGGCGCATGAGGGCCCTCGCATGCCGGGCGCCGGCATAGCAAACTGACGGCTGCATCGAGGAGCGAAAAACGTGGCGGTCATTGCCTGCATCGTTGCCGATTGGGGCACCACCAATCTTCGCGCCTGGGCACTCGATGCTGAGGGCGGCATCGTCGATCGCCGCGAAAGCTCGCACGGGCTGCTGACGATCGAGCGCGGGCGTTTTGCCGAAGCGCTGGCAGAGGTTGCGTCCGGTTGGCTTCCCGCCTCGCCCTCCAGCCGCATGCCGGTGCTGCTCTCCGGCATGGTGGGCAGCAAGCTCGGCTGGAAAGAGGTGCCCTATCTGGCACTGCCCATGGCGCTGGATGAACTGGCCCGGCATATCGCGCCCGTTGAATCGCCGTTGCATGCTGCAATCCGCATCGTGCCGGGCGTCAAACGTGATGATGCCAAACAGCCGGACGTCATGCGGGGCGAGGAGACCCAGATCTTCGGGGCTCTCCATATCCTCAAGGGCCAGGACGGCGTCTTTGTCCTGCCGGGCACTCATTCAAAATGGGCCATTGTCGAGAAAGGGAAGTTGATCAGCTTCCGCACCTATATGACCGGCGAGGTATTTGGCCTGTTGCGCCGCAGCGGCACGCTGAGCCAGCTGATGGAGGGCGATCACCATGACGACGCTGCCTTTGCCGAGGGTGTTGCGCGCGGCGCCTCGGCGGATGCCGGCGGGCTGCTGCATCGCCTGTTCAGCGTACGTACCCTGGGCCTTCTCGATCAGATGCCGCGAGTGAATCTCGCAAGCTATCTCTCCGGACTTTTGATCGGTGCCGAGGTGCGCGATGGACTGGCCTGGCTGCGCCTGGCAGATCGCGCCGGCATCACGACCGGGATCGGCTCGCCTGCAATTCTCGAATCGTATCGTCAGGCTCTGCGGATACTTTCCGGTGCAGATCTGGCAGTCATCGACAGTGGCGATGTCGTGCCGCCGGCGCTCTTTTCCATTGCCAGGGCCGCCGGGTTGCTGACGGCAACGTCCGTATGAACTCGCTTGCCGCCTACATGGAAAAATCGCCGCTGATCGCGATCCTGCGCGGGATAAAGCCCGAAGAAGTCGTGGGCGCGCGGGATGTCCTGGTCGGGGCGGGCATCCGGATTATCGAAGTACCGCTGAACAGCCCGCATCCGCTGGAAAGCCTTCGCCTGCTGGCTGCAGAAACCGGCACCCAAACGCTGATCGGCGCGGGAACGGTACTGACAGTCGACGAAGTCTATGCGGTCGCCGAGACCGGTGCGCGCCTGATCGTGGCCCCCAATGCCGATCCGGCAGTGATCGCCCGGGCGAAATCACTTGGCCTTTTCTGCCTGC
>DASXQK010000085.1:0-3034 GCA_036493015.1 Dongiaceae bacterium
GCGCGCGATCGCTGCCAGATCGATCGGCTGGTCCAGCTTGGCGCATTGGCGCACGGCGGCGCGGAGCAGATGGGCCATGCGCACCGGCTGGCCCTCGCTGGCGGCCAATGCGGCGGAGGATCGCGCGATATCCCGGATATCGGCCCCACAGAGCTGCAGGCGCGCCAGCCGCTCGGGATCGAGGCCTTCGACGGGCGTATCGGGCGGGAAAATGCGCCGCCAGATCTCGACCCGCTCCGCCATGTCGGGAAGTGCAAAATCCATGGCGAAGGTCAGGCGCCTCAGGAAGGCTGGGTCGATATCCTCGCGCCGGCTGGTCGCCAGGATCACGATGCCGGCAAACGCCTCGATGCGCTGGAGGAGGAGATCCACCTCCGCATTCGCGCAACGATCCGGCACATCCTTGGCCTCGCCGCGCTTGCCGAACAGCGCATCGGCTTCATCGAAATACAGCAGCGCGCCGGCCGACTCGGCCGCTTCGAACAGCCGGCAAAGATTTTTTTCCGTTTCGCCGATATCGTGGCCGACGAGGTGCGAGAGATCGACCCGATAGAGATCGAGCCGCGTCTCATGGGCCAGCACTTCTGCCGCCAAGGTCTTGCCGGTGCCCCGCGGTCCGCTGAACAGGCCGGAAATGCCGCCGTCCCTGGCGCCATGATTCTCCAGCCTGTGCTCGCGCCCCCAAACGCGTTCACGCCCCAAAGTGCGCTCACGCCAACTCACGGCGATGCGCTCGAGCACGCGCATCAGCGGTTTTGACAGGACCAGGTCTTGTCGCGTGGCGGTTGGCACGCGGCACTGCACCACGGCCGCCAGATCCACCGGAAGGGACATGGCAGCATTCTGGCAAACGGGTCTTAGGAAGTGGTTACCCGCCAGTGTCAGAATTGGTTCGCCCAGGAATCGCCGGCCCGCGGAACGAAAGCGAACCGCACCGCTTCCGGGTTAACGCCGTGCGCGAAATACGCTTTCCGCCAGGATGGCGAGGCAGCCGAGCAGCAGCAGATAGGCGCCCCACAGCGGCGAAAGGCCGGCGAGCTTCACCAGAGCCACATCCGCCGCGATTAAGACCAGCGT
This sequence comes from Dongiaceae bacterium, assembly GCA_036493015.1. Lineage (GTDB taxonomy): Bacteria > Pseudomonadota > Alphaproteobacteria > Dongiales > Dongiaceae > DASXQK01. Next base: position 1,078 of record DASXQK010000085.1, read on the forward strand.
CAGGGCGGCCAGGTTGCGGTCATCCACGAACAAGCCCGTGAACTCGGTCAACGCCTGCTTTAGTACGCTCATCGTGTTTCTCCGGCGGCCAGCGGCCGTGAGCGCCGCAACCGGCCGACTGCGGCGGCAGAGAACAGGGCGAAGATGGCGAGGATTCCAAGGATCGCCAGATCGGCCCCCGGCCATGGGGCGCCGAGCCCTTCACCGGTCCAGAAGATTCCAAAACTGGTCAGCATCAGGCCGACGACGAACTTCAACGCATTCTCCGGCACATGCGAGAGAGGCCGATGCACCACAAGGCCGATCGCCAGCACCAGGACCACGGCGCCAAGCGCGCCGAGGCTGGCATAGAGCGTCAGCCCATGAACGGTGCCGACGGCGATGACGATGAAGACGACCTCCACCCCCTCCAGCAGCACGGCCTTGAAGGCAGTGACCGCCCCCAGGTAATTGGCCCGGCGCTCCTTAGCCCGCTGCCGCAAGGCGTCGGTCTCCTGGGTGAAGGCCTTGGCCTCGTCATGCAACGCCAGGATTCCCGAGGAACGCAGGATGGCCTTTCTCAGCCAGCGCATGCCGAACAGGATCAGCAGCACCCCGATTGCAAATTGCAGACCGTGGACCGGGATGAGGGAAAGCAGCGGTCCCAGCAGCAGGACGAGGGCCGCCAGCACGACCGCGGCGATGCCGGCGCCGATAAAAGCCGGCCGCCAGCCCTGGGTCACGCCGACCGCCAGCATGATGGTGAAGGCCTCGACGACCTCGACGAAGGAAGCGAGGAAGGCCGCGGTGATGGCCGAGGCGATGGTGGTGATATCCGTCATGGTCTGGTTTCCTTCGAGGTTAGATCATGGTTGCGCTGTCAGTGCGAAACCACGATGGCGCCTTCCTGGATCAGCCGGCCGCGCCGCTTTCGGTCGACGGCGAAGGGCGCCATGCGCTCGTCGATCTCGCCGGTGACGATGGCCTTGGCCAGCAGATCGCCCCCACCGGGAGCACCCGCAATGCCATAGCTCCAGCCCGCGCTGATCCACAGATCGCGGCAATCGGGATGCGGGCCCAGCAGCGGCGCGAAATCCTGGGTGGCGTGGATATGGCCCGCCCATTGGCGCAGGATGCGCTGGCCGGCGAGCGAGGGGATCATCTCGACGAGGTGGCGAGCATAATGGGTTACGACCGGCAGGTCGGAGGCGAGCGTCAAGCCGGCCCAATCGCCCTCGACCTCGCAGCCGCCGACAATCTCGCCCCGCGCGGTCTGGTGCATGTAGACGGTGCGGTCCAGCATGGCGAGTGCAGGTCCCAGCGCCGCGCGCGTCGGCTCGATGGCGCAAGCCTCCAGGCGCCAAGGCCTGCCTTCCAGCTCCACCCCCGCCATGCGCGCCACATTCGGGCTATGGGCACCGGATGCTATGACCACGCAATCGGCGTCGAGCCGTTCATCGCCCAGCTGCAGCGCGCTGATCCGATCGCCCTGGCGCTCGATGCCGGTGACGGGGGTTTGATAGCGCAAGGTCACGCCGCGCTCGCGGCAAGCGGCGTAAAGGGCCTTCATCACTGCATGATGGGGTGCGGTTCCACCATCATCGAAGATGATGGCTGATTTGATCCGCTGATAAGCGAGGCTCGGCAGGCGCCGGCGGAACTCGTCGGCTTCCAGCAGCCGCACATCGACGTTGTTCTCGGGGCCGGTGCGCAGCACCTGTTCGCAGATGGCGACGGTGCGCTCGCTCTCCGCCAGCACGACGTAGCCGCGGCGCGAGACCATGACGTTATGGCCGAGGCGCCCGGAAAGGCCGAGCCAGAGACGGTGGGAATGGCCGAACAGCCGCGTCCACTCCGGCGAGGAGAAGCCGGGGCGCACCAGTGTGCCGTTGCGTCCGGAGGCGCCGCCCTGCCAATAGCCGGCATCGACCACGACGATGCCGCCCTGGCCGCGTTCGGCAAGGCAGAAGGCGAGCAT
>DASXQK010000086.1:0-3687 GCA_036493015.1 Dongiaceae bacterium
AGCTATCCTTACTCCTATCCGATCCAGACCCGCGCCATGGATCGCCAGGATATCGCTGACTTCCTGCGCTGGCATGCGGCGGCGGCGCGGCGCGCCATGCAGGCGGAATTCGACATCATCTATTGCTATGCCGGCCACGGCTATCTGCCCTTCCAGTTCATCTCGCCGCGCTGGAATACCCGCACCGATGAATACGGCGGCTGCGTAGAAAATCGCGCGCGGTTGTTACGCCAGATGATCGAGGTCACCAGAGACGCGGTCGGCCATCGCTGTGCGGTGGCGGTGCGCTTCGCCATGGACGAGCTGATGGGCGAGGAGGGCGTCACCCACGAGCGTGACGGGCGCGAAGTCGTCGAGATGCTGGCGGAACTGCCCGACCTCTGGGACGTGAACATCTCCTATGTCGAGAACGATTCCATGAGCGCGCGCTTTTCCGGCGAAGGCTTCCAGGAATCGTACATCGCCCTGGTGAAGAAGCTGACCAGCAAGCCGGTGGTCGGCGTCGGCCGCTTTACCTCGCCGGATGTCATGGCATCACAAGTCAAGCGTGGCGTCCTCGATCTGATCGGCGCGGCGCGGCCCTCGATCGCCGACCCGTGGTTGCCGCGCAAAATCGCCGAGGGCCGTGAAGACGACATCCGCGAATGTATTGGCTGCAATATCTGCCGCGCCCACAACAATATCGGGGCGGCGATCCGCTGCACCCAGAACCCGACCATGGGCGAGGAATATCGCCGTGGCTGGCATCCCGAGATCGTCACCGGCGCCGGCGCTTACAAGGACGATACGGTGCTTGTGGTGGGGTCGGGGCCGGCCGGCCTCGAATGCGCCATGACCTTGGGCAAGCGCGGCTACAAGGTGATGCTGGCGGAAAAGGAACGCGATCTGGGCGGCCGGGTGAACCGGGAAAGCCGCTTGCCGGGGCTGGCGAGCTGGGCTCGGGTTCGCGACTACCGCCTGGGCCAGATCGCCAAACTGGCGAACATCGAGGTCTTCCGGGAAAGCGAGCTCTCCGCCGCCGACGTGGCGGCGATGGAATGCCGCCATGTGATACTGGCAACTGGGGCACGCTGGCTCGCCGATGGCACCGGCCATACGCTGCGCCGGCCCGTGCTCGACCCCAAGGCACCGGCCCTGTGGACGCCCGCTGATATTCTCGCCGGCCGCCTGCCCGATGGCCACGTAGTGATCTATGACGATGACCAGTACTACATGGCGAATGTGCTGGCCGATGTCCTGCTGCAGGCTGGCCGCAAAGTCACCTTCGTGACACCGGGGATTGAAGTCGCGAGCTGGACGGTCATGACCGACGAACAGGCGCGCATCCAGGCGCGGCTGATGCAGGCTGGTGTTGCCATCCACCTGGCGCGCAAGATTGCCGGCTGGGACGGAGCGACCGCCGGCCTTGCCAGCATTTATGATGGCTCGGTGCTGCCGGTTTCGGGGGATGCCTTGCTGGTTGTGGGCGCGCGCGCAGGCAATGACAGCCTCGAGCGTGAACTGCGCCGGCTTCAAGCCGCCGGCAGCCTGCCGCAGATTCAGACCATCCGCGCCATCGGCGACTGCCACGTGCCGGGCGCCATTTACAGCGCCGTCTATTCCGGCCACCGCGCGGCGCGGGAATTCGGCGAGGCCATCGATCCCGATGCGGTCGGCTATATCCGTGAACGCGTTGCCTTGGCTTGAGGCAGGAGGGCTGGCATGAGCGAGACCCTGAACAAGGAGCCCCGCGCGCGCCGGCGAGAACGCACAGTACGCAGCACGGGCCTGCGCCAGCTTCCTTTCGCACGTATCCGCAATCTCTACCGGCCGGTCGAGTTGATGAGCGCCGACCAGATCGAAGCCATCCACCAGGCTTCTCTCAAGCTGCTGGCCGAGGTCGGCTTCGAGGTACTGCACCAGGAGAGCCGCACCATACTGAAGAGAGTCGGCGCCGAGGTGGATGAGGCCACGATGCGGGTGCGCTGCGATCCCGCACTGATCGAGACGGCGATCGCGAGCGCGCCGGAGACCTTCACCATGCATGCCCGCGATCCGGCCAAGAGCCTGGAGATCGGCGGCGATCATCTGATCTTCACCGCGGTGGGCGGCCCGGCCTTTGCCAACGATCTCGATCGCGGCCGGCGCGCCGGCACCTATGCGGATATGCGCCACTATATCCGCCTGATCCATCAGCTGAACGTTATCCATCAGGAAGGCGGCGGCCCGATCGAGCCGACCGACTTGCCGAGCGAAACGCGCCATCTCGATTTCTATGAATCGGTCCTGACCCTGACGGACAAGTCGTGGCAATGCTGGGCGCTTGGCGGCCATCGAGTGCGCGATGCCATTGCCATGACCGCGATTGCCTCGGGCATTCCCGAAAGCGAGATCGGCAACAAAGTTATTGCCGGCACGGTGATAAACGCCAATTCACCGATGCGCCTGGATATTCCCATGGGCGAAGGTCTGGTGGAGCTGGCGCGCAATGGCCAGGTGACGATCGCAACGCCCTTCACGCTGGCCGGCGCCATGAGCCCGGTGACGGTGGTGGGGGCTCTGGTGCAGCAGAATGCGGAAGCGCTGTTCATGGTCGCGCTGACCCAATTCGTGCGGCCCGGCGCACCGGCGATCTATGGCGGTTTCACCTCGAATGTCGATATGCGGACCGGTGCGCCCGCTTTCGGCACGCCGGAATACACCAAGGCCGCCATGGTCAGCGGACAGCTCGCCCGGCGCTATCGGCTGCCCTACCGCTCCAGCAATGTGAATTCATCGAACTGCGTCGATGTTCAGGCGGCCTATGAATCCGGAATGTCGCTCTGGGGCTGCATCATGGGCGGCGTGAACATGGTTGAGCATGCGGCCGGCTGGCTTGAAGGTGGGCTAACGGCCTCGTTCGAGAAGCTGATCGTCGATGCCGAAATGCTGCAGATGATGCGTGAATTCTTGCAGCCCCTCGATAGCGGCCAATTGGGCGAGGCGATGGACGCCATCGCCGAAGTGGGACCGGGCGGGCACTTCTTCGGCACCGGCCACACCCTGGCGCGCTTTGAAACCGCGTTCTATTCGCCGCTGCTCTCGGACTGGCGGAATTTCGAAACCTGGGAAGAGGGCGGCTCGATCGACGGCACGCGGCGCGCCAACGCAATCTGGAAAGAGCTGTTGCGCAGCTATCAGGAGCCGGCGATGGACCCGGCCCGGCGCGAAGAGCTGGGTGCCTATGTCGCGCGGCGCAAGCAGGAGATCGAGGCGACGGGCTAGTTTGCCGCCGCCATCTCTACCACATGGCGGGCCAGCGCCTCGCAATGGAGACGGATATCCGGCACGGCGGTCGCTTCCCAGAAGACACCTCGCGTGATCGGGCCAACGGCATAGAGTCTGCGGCTGATCTGGTTCTCTCGGTCGATCACGGCGCCCTCACTGGTGACGTCCAATCCGATGCCCAACGGATCGGGGCGTACTAGCCCTTCTTCCAGAAGGCGGCGGATAAGCGGGGAGGGAATCTGTTGAACCTGTCCCAGCGGGCCTGCGCAGTTGATGACCCGATCAACCTCGATGTGGAGGGATGGGGCGCCGAAAACGGGCAGCAGTTCGGCATCGACCAACTGGCCTTTGCGGACCAGACGGCCAAGGCGCGCCCGCCGGATCGTCAACTGTCCGGTTGATCGCGCGGCTTCGATCCGTGCGGCGACGCTGGGCGCCATA
>DASXQK010000087.1:0-8934 GCA_036493015.1 Dongiaceae bacterium
CGCTGGAATCTCGATTTCGTCGCCGACAGCCCGCTGGGCCATCGCTACGCCGAGATGGCCGATCGCCTCAGCGAGACCCTCGACTTCATGGCGGCCTGCGGCATGACCGCGGAATCAACCTCGCAGATCCGCGAGACCGAATTCTTCACCAGCCATGAAGCGCTGCTGCTGAGCTATGAGCAGGCGCTGACCCGCGTCGATAGCCTCACCGGCAAGTGGTACGGCTGTTCTGCGCATCTGCTTTGGATCGGCGATCGCACCCGCCAGCTCGGCGGCGCGCATGTGGAATACCTGCGCGGAGTCGAAAATCCCATCGGCCTGAAATGCGGGCCCTCGATGGATGCCGAGGAATTGCTGCGGCTGATCGAGGTGCTGAATCCGGCGAACATCCCCGGCCGCCTGACGCTGATCGCGCGCATGGGTGCCGACAAGGTCGAGGCCAAGCTGCCGGGGCTGGTGCGCGCCGTAAAGCGCGCCGGCGCCAAGGTGGTCTGGGCCTGTGATCCCATGCATGGCAACACGATCAAATCCTCGACCGGCTACAAGACGCGGCCCTTCGAGCGCATCCTGGCCGAGGTGCGCGGCTTCTTCGCTGTCCACCAGGCGGAAGGAACCCATGCCGGCGGCGTGCATTTCGAGATGACCGGGCAAGACGTGACGGAGTGCACCGGCGGCGCCAAGGCCGTGACGGACCAGACGCTGGCCGACCGCTATCACACCCATTGCGATCCGCGGCTCAATGCCAGCCAGGCTCTCGAGCTTGCCTTCCTCATCGCCGGCGCCCTGAAACAGGAACGCCTAGCCCAGGGACGAAAGATCGCGGCGGCGTCCTGAAGTCCCACCGGCGGACCGCAACATCATGAAGATCGACTCCGACAAGATCGCGGCCTGGACCGATCACTACTTCTTGCGCACCAAGAAGACGGTGCAGCATTTCGGCGACAAGACGGTCACCTATGCGATCTTCATGCGCCGGCCGGTGGTATCCGCGCCGCGATTGATGATCGACTGGATGAAGCAGGTCGCCAGCGACCGCGGTACCAGCTTCGCCATCGACTTGCGGCTGCCGGAAGGCAAATGGGTCGGCGCCGGCGAGCCGATCATGTATGTGACGGGCTCGTTCGTTCACCTGGTCGATCTCGAGACGATCTTCCTGCAGAAGCTGGGGCCGGCCTGCGTTGCCGCCTTCAACGCCTTCACCATGTGCTCCGATCTGCCCCATGTCGCCTTCATGGCGATGGATGCGCGCCACTGCGCGGGTCTCGAGATGACGGAGCTGATGGCTTATGCGGCCAGCGTTGGCTCGGCTCGTGCACGCCGCAAAGTCGGTGCCAAGGGGTTCGTTGCCAACGCCACCGCCGCCACGGCCCATTTCTTCGGGCAATCCGACGGGCGCGGCACCATGCCCCATGCGCTGATTGGCTATGCGGGTTCGACCGTGCGGGCGGCCGAAATGTTCCACGAGACCTTTCCCGGCGACGACATGACGGTGCTGGTCGATTATTTTGGCCGCGAGGTCAGCGATTCGCTTGCGGTCTGCCGGCGCTTTCCCGAGATGGCGGCGGCCGGCAAGCTGAGCGTGCGCATTGATACGCCCGGCAGCCGTTTCGTCGAAGGGGTCGATCCGACCGTCTCCTATGCCGTGCTGGAGCGTCATGTTCCCGACGCCATCCGCGGCTATCGCAGTGAAACCGAGCTTCGCAACCTGGTGGGCGCCGGCGTCTCCGCCGCGGCATGCCACCACGTGCGCGACGCGCTGAATGCGGCGGGGTTCGACAAGGTGAAGCTGGTCGCCTCCTCCGGCTTCGATCCGGCGAAGTGCCGGATGATGGCAGAGGCCAAGGCCCCCATCGATGTGATCGGCACCGGCTCGTTCCTGCCTCAGCGCTGGACCGAGACTTATGCCACCGCCGACATCGTCGAATATGACGGCAAGCCGCTGGTCAAAGTTGGCCGCGAATTCCTTTTGCGCAAATAGGTCGAAGAAGAACCAATCCCCCATGGCGCGCTACGACTGGAAGAAGGTCCAACGCTGGGTTCTCGGCGCGCCGCGCGATCCCCTGCACCGGGGCCAGCGCGAGGGCATGCTGCTGGTCGCGTTCCTGGCCTGGATTGGTCTTGGCGCCGACGGCCTGTCATCGGCAAACTACGGACCGGAAGAAGCCTTCATCGCGCTTGGCGGTCACAACCATCTGGCCGTCTATCTGGCGCTGGCAACGGCGCTCACCGTCGTCATCATTTGTCTCGGCTACATCCAGGTAATCGAGCTGTTTCCCTCCGGCGGCGGTGGTTATCGCGTCGCCTCGGTGCTGGTCGGCCCCTATGCCGGCCTCATCTCCGGCTCCGCGCTGATCGTCAATTTCGTCCTGACCGCGGCTCTCTCGGTTGCCAGCGGCGTCGATGCGCTGTTCAGCCTGCTGCCCCTGTTCTGGCAGGCCTGGAAGGTGCCGGCGGAGATCGCCATCATCGCTGGCCTTACCGTCGCCAATCTGCGCGGCATCAAGGAGGTCCTGATGCTCCTGATGCCGATCTTTGTCGGCTTCCTGATTACCCATGGCGGCTTCATCGTGTTCGGGGTGCTGGGCCATATCGGCACGCTGCCCAGCCTGGTGCCCGACACGATTCATGAGACCTCGGGCCTCGCCGCCCAGATCGGCTGGGGGGCCGTGGCCGGCATCGTGCTGCAGGCCTTCGCGCTCGGCGGCGGCACCTATACCGGCATCGAGGCGGTCTCCAACAACATCCATATGCTGCGCGAGCCGCGCATGGTGACCGGGCGCTGGACCATGACCTATATGGCCACATCGCTTTCCATTGCGGCCGGCGGCCTGATCGTCCTTTACCTGCTTTGGGGCGTGGCGCCGGAATATGGACGCACCTTGAACGCCGTCACCTTCCGCCTGGTACTGGCTCATTATCTGGGTTCACAACAAGTCGCCCAGGCAGCGATCATGCTGGTCACCCTGGGTACCGCGGCAGGCCTGCTGTTCGTGGCATCCAATACCGGGTTCCTCGGCGGCCCGGCAGCGCTGGCCAATATGGCCATCGATCGCTGGATGCCCCACCAGTTCGCCCATCTCTCCAACCGCCTGGTGACGCAGAACGGCGTCCTGCTGATGGCTGTCTCGGCCATCGCGATCCTGGTCGTCACCAGCGGCCGGGTCGACAAGCTGGTGGTGCTCTACAGCATCAACGTCTTCATCAGCTTTGTGCTGTCCTTCGTGGGGCTGACGCGCCATTGGCTGCGGCGCCGCGAAGGCGAGGGGCTGCGTCCGTTCCGCCTGTTCGTGGCGATCTTCGGCCTGATCCTGACGGTGACCATCCTGGCCGTCACGGTGATCAACAAGTTCACCGAGGGCGCCTGGATGACCGTCGTCATCACCGGCTGCATCATCCTGGCCGGCGTACTGATCCGCCGCCACTACAACGATTGCAACCGGTTGCTTTCGCAGGCCGACGCCCTTTTCGCCACGACGACGCGCGCCATGGCGGTGCCCAACCCGCCGGCGCTGCAGCCCGACAAACCCACGGCCGTATTCCTGGTGGGCGGCAATCTCGGCACCGGCATGCATACCCTGCTTGCGGTGCGCAAACTGTTCCCCGACCACTTCACCAATTTCGTCTTCATCCGGATCGGGGAGGTGGATTCCGATACTTTCCGCCACGCCGGCGAACTGGATACGTTGCGCCAGCGTGTGGATGAATCCCTGGCGCAGTTCGTCAACTACTGCCAGCGCCGCAACCTACCGTCGGTTGCCTTTGGCAGCGTGGCCGCCGATACCACCGCCGAACTCACCACCCTGCTGGACCAGGTCCTGAAGCAATTCCACAACAGCGTGGTCTTCGCCTCACAGCTCGTCTTCAAGAACGAGACCTTCCTGACCCGCCTGCTGCACGGCCAGACGCCGCTGGTCATGCAGCGCCGCCTGCAGTCGCGCGGCGTGCCGATGGTTATCCTGCCGATGAAGATCTAGCTGACGCCGGTTGGTTGCCGGCGCTGCCGACATATTGCTGGTTGGCCTGGCGAATCCTGGCCGCTGCCTCGTCATAGAGGAAGGGCAGAAAGGCATAGCGCCGCCCGCGGGTGACCGGCAGTGCCTCATGTAGCAACGAGCACGAAAACACTACCGCATCACCGGTGGCCGGCCGATAGGTCAGTGCGCCGAATTCGGGGAAAACGAGATCGCCGCCTTCATAATCTTCGGCGTTCAGGTTGATGGTGACGGCGAATTGCCGGTGGGCCGTACCGCGGTTCAGATTGTCGCGGTGGGCACGGAAGAACCCGCCGTTTTCGTCATAGCAGGCGACGATATAGCGCTCGATCCGGGTAGCCCTGAAATGCATTGCCTTGAAGATCTCGGGCAGCAGCCGCCACTCGAGGCGCTGGCGCAAGTCCTTCAGCAGCGCAGGGTCGCTCAGCTCATGGTCGCGCCGCTTCTTCTGCAGCTTGTCCTGCACCACGACCGTGCGGCCGCCCTGATCGTGCATCATGCCGGAGCCATAGTGCGGCCCGCGCTCGTAGCATTCGATCAGCTCGCGGCAGAAATTCGGCTCGAAGACATGCGGCACATAAAGAACCGGGGCGAAGCCGCGCGGCGCCGGCTGATTCAGCAAGGTGGGCTGGCGTCCGGCATAGCCGAACAGGTCGCCCAGCGCTTCTGCCGGTTCGCCGAGCGGCAGGCCGGCGATCACCTGCAGGCGCGGGTTGAGCAGGAAGGCCATGCCCTCGCCGGTTGTTTCCGCCCGGTAGAGTTCGCTTACGCGCCGATCGAAATCCCAGAAGATCCGGATGCCCGGCAGTTGCTGGAAGAGCCTGCCTTGCCGCTCATCCTCCGGATCGGTGGATACCAGAAACAAAGCTAGATCGATATCGTTCAGCAATGGACGATAGGGCTCCAATGCGGCAAGCGCTCTTCTTCCGGTCTCGCTGCCGGCCGAGCCAATGAACAGCAAAAGCAGGTGACGTCCGGCGGCGGACTCCAGCCGGAACTTGGGATTGTTCGAGGAGCGCGCGGTGAAGAGCGGGGCAGGATTGCCCGGGACAAGAGGCACGACAGTCATGACGGCGAAACTCTGCATTACGACGTCGATTCGCCGCAACCCCCGGTCGCATTAACTCGCCGTTACTTATGCGTGACGTGCCGGCCCTATGCATGCAGATTTTGCAGTGCGGCGCTGCGATTGACAGGCAGGCGACCATGGTTACTTTGACGCCATGACTCAGGAACTGGCTATTGCGCTCGCCCAGACCAATCCGAAGGTGGGCGATGTCGACGGCAATGTTGTGAAGATTCGGAATGCTCGCGGTGAGGCCCAGCGACTGGGGGCCGATCTTGTTGTCTTCAGCGAACTCAACATCTGCGGCTATCCACCGGAAGATCTGGTGCTGAAGCCCGCCTTCCAGGCCGCCTGCCGCGCGGCGGTGGAAACGCTGGCGCGCGAGACGGCGGATGGGGGCCCTGCCATGCTGGTGGGCTCACCCTGGCTCGAGGAGGGCAGGCTCTATAACGCAGCTTTGCTGCTGGGCGATGGCGCGATCCTGGCGCGGCGCTTCAAGCGCGACCTGCCCAATTACGGTGTCTTCGACGAGAAGCGCCTGTTCGCGGCGGGATTGCCGCAGGGTCCGGTCAGTTTTCGCGACGTACGTCTTGGCGTGATGGTTTGCGAGGATATGTGGACGCCGGAGACAACGGAGACCCTGGCGGAATCCGGCGCCGAACTGCTGCTGGTTCCCAATGGCAGCCCCTATGAACATGAAAAGTTCGACCAGCGCATCCAGCTGGCCGGCGCGCGCACGGTCGAATCCAGCCTGCCCATCATTTATGTGAATCAGCTCGGTGGGCAGGACGAACTGGTCTTCGATGGCGCCAGCTTTGCCCTCGATGGCGACGCAACCCTGAAGGCGCAGCTACCCGCATGGCGCGAGGCAGTGTCGCTCACCCGCTGGAAGCGCGGAAACAACGGCTGGCGCTGCACGGATGGCGAGATCGCCACACCCGTCTTCGGCCTTGCCGGCATCTACCAGGCGATGGTGCTGGGCCTGCGCGACTATGTGGAGAAGAACGGTTTTCCCGGCGTCGTGCTGGGGCTTTCCGGCGGCATCGATTCCGCCATCTCGGCGGCGATCGCGGTGGATGCGCTGGGGCCTTCGCGGGTGCGCGCGGTCATGATGCCCTCGCCCTATACCAGCAAGGATAGCCTCGAAGACGCAGCGGCTTGTGCCGCCGCCTTGGGCATTCGCCTCGATAGCGTTTCCATCGAGCCGGCCATGGCCGCGTTTGCCGCCATGACAACGCCGCTGTTCGAGGGACGCGCCGCCGATACGACGGAGGAGAATATCCAGAGCCGCGCGCGCGGCGTGACCCTGATGGCGCTCTCCAACAAGCTGGGCCATATGGTGCTCTCGACTGGCAACAAATCCGAAATGTCGGTGGGCTATGCCACGCTCTATGGCGATATGTGCGGCGGTTATTCGGTGCTGAAGGATGTCTATAAGACGACCGTCTTCGCGCTCTCGCGCTGGCGCAACGCCAACCTTCCCGAGGGCGGGCGGGGCCCGGCGGGCCGGGTGATGCCCGAACGCGTCATCACCAAGGCGCCGACTGCCGAGCTCAAGCCCAACCAGACCGACCAGGATTCACTGCCGCCCTATGTGGAACTGGACGGTATCCTGGAATGCCTGGTGGAGCGCGAAATGCCGGTGGAGCAGATTGTCGCCAAGGGCTATGGCGAGGCAACCGTGCGCCGCGTCTGGCGCATGCTGGACCTCGCCGAATACAAGCGCCGCCAGGCGCCCCCCGGAGTCAAGATCACCAACCGCGCCTTCGGCCGCGACCGGCGCTATCCGATCACCAACGGCTTTCGTCGCTAGATGACGCGCCGGGTTCGAATCGCGCCGAGCCCGACCGGCCGGCTTCATGTCGGCAATGCCTATATCGCGCTCGCCAACTGGCTCTATGCGCGGCGCGAGGGCGGCTGGTTCCTGCTGCGCCTGGACGATACCGACCGGGAACGCTCGACGGCGGCCTTCGCCGCCGGCATCGAGCAGGATTTGGGATGGCTCGGCCTCATCTGGGATGAGATGGCGAGCCAGTCGGCACGCCTTGCCCGCTATGACGAGGCAACCGAGCGATTGCGCGCCTCGGGCCACCTCTATCCCTGCTACGAGACGCCGGAAGAGCTTGCGATCAGGCGCAAGCTAACGCTTCAGCGCGGCGAGCCGCCGGTCTATGACCGGGCCGCGCTCAAACTTTCGGCTGCCGACCGGTCGCAGCTGGAAGCAAGCGGGCTTCGTCCCTATTGGCGATTCAAACTGTCTGGCGAGATCAGGAACTGGGCCGATCTCGTGCGCGGACCCCAGCATATCGACGAGGCCAGCCAAAGCGATCCCGTGCTGGTGCGAGCGGATGGCAGCTACCTCTATACGCTGACGTCGGTCGTCGATGACGCGGATTTTTCCATTACCGCAATCATTCGCGGCGCCGACCACGTTACCAACACCGGTGCGCAGATCGAGCTGTTCGAGGCGCTTGGCGCCAAGGTGCCGGAATTCGGCCATCTGCCGCTGCTGACGGATGCCAGTGGAGCGGGGCTCTCCAAGCGCATCGGCAGCCTGTCGCTCGCCGATCTGCGCGAACAGGGCATCGAGGCGCTGACTCTCGCAAGTTACCTGGCGCGTATCGGCGCCGGCGCCCATGAGCCGCGTACCAGCCTTGCCCAGCTCGCCGCCGAATACGATATTTCAGCCTTCGGCGGCGGTTCGCCACGCTTCGACTTGGCGGAACTCCGGCATCTGAATGCCCGGCTGCTGCACCTGCTTTCCTATGCCGAGGTTGCCGAGCGGCTTCCCGCCGGCAGCGATGCAGCGCTCTGGCTTGCCGTGCGCGGCAATATCGACCGGCTTGGCGACGTTGCCACCTGGATTCAGGTCTGCCGCAGCGCGATCGATCCTGTGATCGAAGATGCCGCGCTCTGCGCCGCTGCGGCAGCACTGCTTCCCACCGAGCCATGGAACGAGACGACCTGGAGCGCCTGGACCGCGGCCGTCAAGGCGGTTGCCGGCAAAAGCGGCCGTGCGCTGTTCCATCCCCTGCGCCTGGCCCTGACGGGCCGCGAGAATGGACCGGAACTAAAGCTTCTGTTACCGCTCATCGGCCGCGCGCGGGCGCTTGCACGGCTGGAGGGTCGGAAGGGCTGAGGATGCAGATTTCTCTCTACAACACCATGAGCCGCCGGCACGAGGCGCTCCAGCCGATCGATCCGAAGAATGTACGGATGTATGTTTGCGGCCCGACGGTCTATGACCGCGCCCATATCGGCAATGCCCGGCCCGTCGTCGTGTTCGATACGCTGTTCCGCCTGCTGCGCCATGCCTATGGCGAGCAGCAGGTGACCTATGTGCGCAATATCACCGACGTCGAAGACAAGATCATCGCCGCGGCGGCCGAGAACAGCGAGAGTATCGATGCCCTGACGCAGCGGACGACAGAGGCCTATCACGCCGATATGGCGGCGCTGAATGCCTTGGCGCCGAGCCAGGAGCCCCGGGCAACATCCCATATCGCCGGTATGGTTACGATGATCGGCCAGCTGATCGAGCGCGGCCATGCCTATGTGGCGCAAGGCCATGTTCTGTTCGACGTGCCTTCGATGCAGACCTACGGCGAACTCTCGCGCCGCTCGCTGGATGACATGATCGCAGGCGCCCGGGTGGAGGTGGCGCCCTACAAGAAAAGCCCCGCCGATTTCGTACTATGGAAACCGAGCGATGCGGCGCAGCCGGGCTGGAACAGTCCCTGGGGTCGCGGCCGGCCGGGCTGGCATATTGAATGCTCGGCCATGGCCGAGGCGGCCTTCGGCGTCACCTTCGATATCCATGGCGGCGGCATCGACCTGATCTTTCCCCACCACGAGAACGAGATTGCCCAGAGTGTG
>DASXQK010000088.1:0-3282 GCA_036493015.1 Dongiaceae bacterium
GTAAACATCTCCAGCGGCGCCGGGCTTGGCATCAGCCTGACCGGCATCCAGGCCTACGCCTCGGCCAAGGCCGCCCAGATCGGCCTTACCCGCCAGCTGGCCCATGAGCTCGGCCCCTGGGGAATCACCGTCAACAATGTGGCGCCGGGCTTCGTGCGCTCAAATCCCACCACCGAAAAGCAGTGGGAATCCTATGGCGAAGAAGGCCAGCGCCGCCTGGTGCAGAACATCGCCCTCAAACATCTCGGCAAGCCCGAGGATATCGCCCATGCGGTGATGTTCTTTGCCTCCGACCTTGCCGGCTGGATCACCGGCCAGGTGCTGAGCGTTGACGGGGGCAAATAGTCATGGCTGAACTCAAAGGACAGCACGAGCCCAAGACGCCGCAGGAATACGTCGTGGCGAACCGCCAGGCGATCCTCGACGACCTGATCGCCTTTGCCAGCATTCCCAGCGTCAGCACCGATCCCGCCTATGCGGCGCATATCGCCGAGGGGGCTGCCTTCGTCGCCGAACGCATGCGCCGTGCGGGAATGGAAAACATCAAGATCAATCCGACCGAAGGTCATCCGGTGGTCACATCGGATTGGCTGCATGCCGAGGGCGCGCCGACGATCCTGGTCTATGGCCATTACGACGTGCAGCCGCCGGACCCGCTGGAAAAATGGAAGAGCCCGCCCTTCAAGCCGGAGGTGCGCGATAACCGTCTCTATGCGCGCGGCGTGTCCGACGATAAGGGGCCGATGCTGATTCCGCTGAAGACGGCGGAGGCCTATCTGAAGACAACCGGCAAGCTGCCGATCAATCTGAAGCTGGTGATCGAGGGCGAGGAGGAGCGCGGCAGCGCCCATCTCGGCGCCTTCGTCGCCGAGAACGCCGGGCGGCTGGCCGCCGATTTCGTTCTCTCCGCCGATGGCGCCATGTGGCGGCCGGATGAGCCCTCCATCACCGTCGCCAATCGCGGCCTCGCGGCGCTCGAATTCACCGTCACCGGTGCGGCCAAGGATCTGCATTCCGGCCGGCATGGCGGCAGTGCCGCCAATCCGCTGCAGGCGATCTCGAAACTGATCGCAACCTTGCATGACGATAACGGCCGCATTGCGGTGAAGGGCTTTTATGACGATGTGCGGCCGCCGACCAATGCGGCGCGCCAGATGATCGCCGATCTGCCTTTCAGCGAGGAGCGCTATCACGAGCTGATCGGTGCGCCGATGTATCAGGGCGAGGCGGGCTACAGCCTGCTGGAACGCCAATGGCTGCGCCCCACTCTTGAATTGAATGGGCTTGGCGGCGGTTATCAGGGGCCGGGAACCAAGACCGTCATTCCCAGCGTGGCGCAGGCGAAGATCACCTGCCGCCTCGTACCGCATCAGGAGCCGGACAAGATCGTCGCCGCGATCACCCAGCATCTGATCGATCATTGCCCGAAGGGCGTGACGGTCAAAGTGACGCCGGGCGATCACGGCTCCAAGGCCTATGCGGTGCCCGACGATCATCCAGGCCTGGTGCTGGCCGAACGCGTGCTGGAAGAGGTCTACAACAAGCGCGCGCTTCGGGTCGCCATGGGGGCGACGATTCCCATCGGCCTGATCTTCCGCGAGGCGATCGGGGCGGAGATCGTGTTCTTTTCCTTCTCCACCTCGGACGAGGATTACCACGCGCCCAATGAGTTCTTTCGCCTGCAGCGGCTGGATGACGGGCTCAAGGCCTGGATCCGCTATTGGGAGCTGCTGGGAAAAGAGCGCTGGACTTACGCCAATACGACAAGCGGGTCGCGCGCTTCCGCCTGAGCTGAGTTTTTTGGGGGATCATCATGGCGTCGTCGAAGGATATGGATGCCGCATTGCTGCGGCGTGCCGCCGAGCTGGGCGGGCTGAAACTGCCGGCTGGTCGGGCAGAAGCTTTGTTGCCGTTGGCGAAAGCGTTGCTGAAATCCTGCGAAAAGCTGGAGCCGCTGGATCTCAAAGCCAAGGGCGGCGCCGGGCCGCTGGCACCCTGGGGCGGCCTGGAATGAGCGATCCACTGTTTCTTTCCATCGCCGAACTGGGTTCAGCCTATCGCGCAGGCAAGCTCTCGCCGGTCGAGATCACCCGGCAATCCCTGGATCGCATCGCCAAGCTCGATGGCAAGCTGAACGCCTTCATCACGGTTCTGGAGAAGGAGAGCCTTGCCCGCGCGGCTCAAGCGGAGAAGGAACTGACCTCGGGCAAGGATCTGGGTCCGCTGCATGGCGTTCCCGTCGCCATCAAGGATCTGGCGGATATGGCCGGCGTGCCGACGACAAATTCCTCCAAGGCCGGCAGTCCGAAGATTCCGAAGGCCGATGCGCCGCTGGTGGCAAAGCTGAAGGCAGCGGGCGCGGTAATCCTGGGCAAGACCAATCTGCTGGAATACGCCTATGGCGCGGTGCATTCCGATTTCGGCCAGACCAACAATCCCTGGGACTACAAACGTACCTCCGGCGGTTCCAGCGGCGGCTCGGCCGCAGCTGTGGCCACCGGCATGTGCTACGCGGCACTCGGCACCGATACCGGCGGCTCGATCCGCATTCCCGCCGCCTATTGCGGGATCGTGGGATTGAAGCCGACCTACGGCACCGTCGATTTGACCGGCGTGCAGGCGCTCTCCTGGTCGCTCGACCATGGCGGGCCGCTGGCGCGCAGCTGCGCCGATGCGGCGCTGTTTCTGCAGGCCATTACCGGCAAGACTTTCGATGCGGCGCCAAAAAATGTGAGAGGCCTGCGCTTCGGTGTCATGCAGCACCAGGACGAAGCCAACCACATGCAGCCGGGCGTGAAGAAAGCCGTCGACGGGGTTCTCGATCGCCTGAAAAAAGCCGGCGCCATGCTGCGCCCGGTCAGCGTGCCCGATATGGATCTGGCGCCCGATGCGCTGATGGCGATCCTCTATCCCGAAGCCAGCGTGATCCACCAGCGCCTGATCGCTGCCGAACCGGAAGGCTTCGGCGAGATTACCCGCCAGCAGATCGAGGCAGGCTTCGTCATTCCCGCCACGGCCTATGTCCGCGGGCAGATGCTGCAGCGCGAGCTTGCCGTTCGTTTCAAGAAGCTGTTTGAAGATGTCGATGTGCTGATCTCGCCCAGCGTGCCCTGGGTGGCGCCCGCCGAGGATCCGGCGCTGAACGACGATAGCGGTGCGGGCGAGATGCTCTATAGCGGGCTTTACAACGTGCTGGGTATTCCCGCTTTGGCGCTTCCCGCCGGGCTGACGCCGGAGGGTCTCCCCGCCGGCTTGCAGATCGCCACGGCCTGGGGCGCGGAC
>DASXQK010000089.1:0-2692 GCA_036493015.1 Dongiaceae bacterium
CACTTCAAGCAGGCGCAGGGCGATGTCGAGTTAATTCATAAGTCTACGGAAGGTATTATCCGTCACGGAGAAAGAATACGCTCCGTCGATCTCGGTGACGGTAAATTGGATTTACTGAAGCCGGCGGGACAGGGGTCTTCACAACCACCGGATGCCTGACCATATGGAGGGCGTTCGGACCCAGCGTCTGATCGCCTCACGTTGAATCAACGTGAGGCGTGAATCAGCCGCTGGTCAACTTGATAGAGCAAGATTCACGAATCACGTTGTACTAACGTGATCCGATCTTGCTCTTGCGGAGGGACAAGGGATGGACGTGGGGTCGATTTTCATTATTGCAGGTGTCGTTGTCGTTTTCCTGGCCGTCGCCATGGCCGTCCGTTCCGTGCCGCAGGGCATGGAATATACGGTGGAGCGCTTCGGGCGCTACACCCATACGTTGCGGCCGGGATTGAACATCCTCGTGCCGTTCGTCGATCGCATTGGCGCCAAGATGAACATGATGGAGCAGGTACTCGACGTGCCCCGTCAGGAAGTCATCACCAAGGATAACGCCCAGGTCAGCGTCGATGGCGTCGTCTTCTACCAGGTGCTCGACGCCGCCAAAGCGACATACGAGGTCAGCCGTCTGCAGCTCGCCGTCACCAATCTGGTGATGACCAATGTGCGAACGGTCATGGGCTCGATGGATCTCGACCAGCTGCTCTCCCAGCGCGATCAGATCAATCACCAGCTGCTGAAGGTGGTGGATGACGCGACCACGCCCTGGGGCATCAAGGTCACCCGTATCGAAATCAAGGACATAGCACCGCCCAAGGATCTGATCGAATCCATGGGCCGCCAGATGAAGGCCGAGCGCGACAAGCGCGCGGCGATCCTGGAGGCCGAAGGCCTGCGCCAGGCCGCGATCCTGAAGGCCGAGGGCGAAAAGCAGGCGGTGATCCTGCAGGCCGAAGGCCAGCGCGAGGCAGCGTTCCGCAACGCCGAAGCCCGCGAGCGTGCGGCGGAGGCCGAGGCCAAGGCGACCACCTCAGTTTCGGAGGCGATCGCCAAGGGCAGCGTGCAGGCCATCAACTATTTCGTCGCCACGAAATACATCGATGCGCTGCAGCGCATCGCCTCGGCGCCGAACCAGAAAATGATCTTCATGCCGCTGGAAGCTTCCAGCGTTATCGGCGCTATCGGCGGTATCGCCGAACTCGCCAAGGAGGCGATGCGCAACCAGCCCAGCGGTGGAGCGGCCGGCGCTGCCAACCGGACCGGGCCCTGGGATCAGAAGAGCTAGGGAGGCAGCCATGGAAGCCTTTCTCGCCGGTGTGCAATTCTGGCACTGGTTGATCCTGGCGGCGGTGCTGGGCGGGATCGAAGCCCTGCTGCCGGGCATGTTCTTCATCTGGTTCGGGTTGGCGGCGGCGGCCACGGGGGCGATTGTCTTCGTCATTCCGGGCCTGGGCTGGGAATGGGAAGCGGTGCTGTTCGTGGTCCTGGCGGTAGCATCCGTGCTGGTCGGCCGCGTCGTCATGCATCGCGGCGCCAAGGAGAGCGAGGATCCCGGTCTCAACCGCCGCGGCGAGCGCTATCTCGGCCGCCGCTTCACTGTCGAATCGCCCATCGTTAACGGCCGTGGCGCCATCAAGGTGGATGATAGCGTCTGGCGCGCCGCAGGTCCCGACATGCCCGCCGGCCGGCAGGTCAAGGTTGTGGGTATCGACGGCTCGATCCTGAAGGTCGAGGCGGCGGATTAAATTCTGGCGGGCGCCCGGCTTTTCGTCGGGCGCCCGTGATTGCCATGTCTTCTGGCCATCCCTTTTTTTGAACGGCTTGTAAATCCGCCGGCGGCTAAGATCGGCCGAGCTTGCAAGCATTCATGCGCCGGGCGAGGTGCGGGAGATCGGTAATGGGCGAATCGACGCCAACGCAGCAGATTTCAGAATGGCTTGCGCAGTTTGATCTGGCACTCGAACGCCGCGATGCCGATGGTGCTGCAGCGCTGTTCCGGGATGACAGCTACTGGCGCGATCTCGTCTCCTTCACCTGGAACATCACTACCGCGGAGGGCAAGGCTCGCATCCGCGAGATGATCGAACAGGCCGTCCTGCCGGCAAGCCCGCGCGGATGGCAGCTCGAAGGCGAGGCAAGCCAGACAGACGAGGCGCTCGAAGGCTGGATCCGCTTCGAGACGGCGGTGGCGCGCGGCTATGGCCATCTGCGGCTGGTTGAGGGCAAGGCCTGGACCTTGCTCACGACCATGACCGAGTTGAAGGGTTTCGAGGAACCCAGGGGCGCGCTGCGCGATCGGGGCGTCGAGCATGGCGTGCATCCCGGCCGCAAGAACTGGCTCGAGCGCCGCCGTGAAGAACAGGCCGAACTCGGTGCCGCCAAGCAGCCCTATGTCCTGATTGTCGGCGGCGGCCAGGGTGGGATCGCGCTCGGCGCCAGGTTGAAGCGCCTGAATGTTCCAACGCTCATCGTCGAACGGAATGAACGGCCCGGCGATTCCTGGCGCAAGCGCTACAAGAGCCTCTGCCTGCACGACCCGGTCTGGTACGATCACCTGCCCTATCTGCCGTTTCCCGATCACTGGCCGGTCTATAGCCCGAAGGACAAGATCGGCGACTGGCTCGAGATGTATACGCGGGTGATGGAGCTCGATTACTGGGGCAGCACCGAATGCGTGAGTGCCCGCTTCGAT